>NZ_JBSFTT010000015.1:0-215518 GCF_053591415.1 Streptomyces sp. NPDC003032
CCCAAAGAAACCCCCGAACTATTCACCACCGCCCCGCCCCCCCCCGAACCGAGGTTCGGGCCGCGGCCGCGTACCCGGCGGCCGCATACCGCGCGGCGGGCACGGCCCGGCGCATCCGGTTGTCGTGGCGGGTGCCGGACAAGGTCGTGCCGTTCCCCGCCCGCACAAGCTGGCGATCCTGACCCACATGTATGGGATGCTGCGGGCCGAGGCCTCAACATCGGGGGCGCGAGGGCCTGTTGGACCGGTTGCCAGGAGAGCGATGAGCGGCAGCACCGGGCGAGCGACAGGAAGGCGTCGCAGATGTGCGTGGTGGTGGGATGGGTGCCATTTCGAGGGGGGGCGCCGCCCCTGAGGGCGGCTGACACGTGCGGTACTACATCTACGTCTCCACCGCCAAGGTGGACATGCTGTACGAGCAGATCCCGCCGAAGCTCCTGCGGCGCCTCGCCGTCGAGGCCAAGGTCGACCTGAAGGTCGTGAGCGTGGCTGTGCAGTCACCACGTACCGACACGAGTACGTACGACCGTCTCGACCTGGTGGAGACATACCTGGAGCGGGAGTCCGACGTCGGCTGGATGTCGGAGCCGACGGCCTGGTTCCGCGGGGACCTGGGGCTGCGGATCGCGGGGTACGGCGACGCGAACGGTCCGACGCTGATGATGGGCGAGGACGGTGACACGCTGGTCGCGCTCATCGGGTCTGCCCACCACTTGATCGGCTACCGGATCGCGCCCGACATGCACAAGGTCGGCTTCTCGGGGCTGCCGTCGATGTTCGGACTGCTGCGGGACTTCCCGCCCGAGTGGGAGTCCCAGATGAACGTGCGCTGGCGGGGCCGTATGGCCAGCGTGGGCGGCGACAGCATCATGCAGGAAGTGGCCCAGTGCGCCGGAGCGTTGACCGTGCCGCCCGTGTACTGCGAGTTCCTCGCGCGGCAGTTGATGCGCGGCACCGTGACGCGGGAGGACGGGCGGGAGCTGGCGGTCGTCATCGGGACACCGGTGTACGTGGCGATGTCGGACCGGGAGCCCGGGGACGGCGGGGAGGCGTGAGTGGGGCAGGCGGTGACGCGGGCCGAACTGGTGCGGATGCGCGTGGAGGGCGATGTCGCGAGCCTGTGCCGGGCCACGCGGTCCGACGACCATGGCGTCGCGGCGCGGGCGACAGAGTTTCTGGGCGGCAGCGCGGGGTCGCCGGAGGTCGTCGAGGCGCTCTTCACTTGCCTCCGGCGGAAGGGCGAGCCATATCGGGGGCTGCGGTGGCAGGCCGTCGTGTCGCTGGGGCGACTGCGGGAGCGACGCGCGGTGCCGGAACTACTGCGGCTGCTGCCCGAGGTGCGGAACACCCACGAGGAACTGGACCGGACCCTTTGCGAGGCGCTGGCCGCCATCGGCGGACCGGACGCCGTGCGCGGGCTGCTCGACATACTTGACCAAGTGGCGACCGACCGCCACAGGTACACGGCCGTGCCGGCGCTCGACGCGCTGGCCCGGCTGCGCCCGCGCGAGGCGGTGACGCCGCTCCTCGCCTCGCTCTGGCACTACCTGCCCGACCACGCCGAACACGTGGTGCGGACGCTCGGCGCGATCGGTGACCCGCGCGCGGGCTCCGCGCTCCTCGTCCTCGTGCACTCCCCCGCCTCGGACACGCACCTGCGCAGGGCCGCCGTCAGGGCGCTGCACGCGCTGCCCGCCGCCACCTGGCCGCCCGGACGCCGCTACCCGTCCGCCGAGGAGGTCCTGTGCGAGACACAGCGCGACCCGGACCCCGAGACGGGCCGCCTCGCGACCGCCCTGCTCTCCAGGACCGAGGACGGCCGGGAGCATCTGTGGGGTGTGCTCCGCGCGGCGGCACACTCACCCCGGGATGCCGCGTGCCCGCCGCACGCCGTGGCCGCCGTCTGCGACCGCGTCGCGGAGGCGCCCGGCCTCTTCGGCGTGGACGTACCCGGCCAGGACGTGTACGTCGCCCTGCTCCGGCACCACCTGCGGGAGGCGGCGGCACCGACCGTGCGCCGGGCCGCCGCCCGGGCCCTCGCCGCCTGCGCGGGGGCCGGGGCGAGCGGGGCCCTGCTGGAGGCCCTGGGCGACGCGCGGATCGGTGACGCGGTGGCGGACCTGCTCGCCGGTCTGCGCAAGCCGCCACTGCGGGAGGTCTTGGCCCTGCTCGCCGACGCGGACCGCCCGGCGGCTCAACGGGGCGCCGCGGCCCGCGCGTTGGGGGCGGCCCGGTACGCGGCCGCCCTTCCTTCGCTCCTGGCCGCCCTGGCGGACGACACGGCCCCGACGGCGGTGCGCACCTCCGTCGTGGACGCGCTCGGCGCCCTTCGGCTCCTGGCGGGAGCCGCGCCGCTCGCCGCCCTGGCGGAGGACGAGGAGCAGCCCGGCACCGTGCGCGCCCGCGCCGTGCGGGCCCTCGGCCTGATCGGCGCGCCGGACACGCTGCCGGTGGTGCTGGCCTGCGCCCGCTCCCCGCACGAGGCGATACGGGTGCGCGCGGTGACGGCGTTGGGCGGGTTCCCGGTGCCGGCGGCGGTCCAGGCGCTCGGGGAGGTCGTCGCACACGGCCCCGAGCCCGACGTCGCACGGGCCGCCCTGCACGCCCTGGGCCGGATCGGCGCCCCGGCCGTGCCCGTCCTCGTCCGGCTCGTGGACGACGTACGCGAGGACATGGCAGGCCAGCTGGTCGCGGCGCTCGCCGTCCGCCCCGAGACCGAGGCGACCGCCGCCCTGGGGCGGCTCGCGGCGGCGCCGCCGACCCAGGGGGCCGCGTCCGCCGCGCTGAGCGAGCGGGGCACACCGGACTGCGTCGCACCCCTGGCGGCACTGCTCGACGCCGACTTGCATCCCAACATCTGGGAGGCTGCCGTACGCGGCCTGCTGCGGATCGGCACCGACGAGGCACATGAGCGCGTGCTGGCCCACTGCCTCACGGTCACGCATCTCTACGGGTGGCACGTCGAGGCGCTGGACGTCATCGCGGATGCCCGGAGGGTCCGGTTGGGCTCGTACCACCAGCCGAGCGATCGGGTACCTGGCCGTCTCACGAGATGAGGCTGTGCGCCCGCTCTGTCCAGTCCTGCGGCACGCGTTGTCCGGCCAGCTCCCATTGGCGCAGCACCGCGGCAGATAGCGTTTGATGAATTCGGTCGCGTCCGGGTCGAAGGAGTAGAGCGCCGCCCGCATCGCATCCCGGTGTGCGGTCGAGAAGTCTCCGGCCGTGCTCCGGAGTTGGAGGAGTAGCCGGGCGCCGGAGACCGCCTCTCCGTCGGGCGGGACCACGTAACTGGGTGCGGCTCTGCCCGGCGTGTACCGCGACGACGCGACCGGCGGCGAGATCCTGCTCGGTTCCGACGGGACGTTCTCTGCCACTGACGTGTCGACAGACTCGTTCTCCGGCCCCGCCGACTTCAGCGGCCGATGGGAGTTCGTCGACAGCAGCTCGTCCAGCGACTTCGTCTACCTGACGGTCGATGACGGTGGACTCGGTGAAATCGGCGGTATCCAGCTCTACACGAGCGGCCAAGGGACGGTGGAGTTCCGCACTCCCGATGAGCCGCCGTCCCTGGTGCTCACCAGGGTGGCAGCGTCGTAGATCCTGCGTGCGTCCCCGGCCCCTGCGAGATACCCAGGCCCCCCGCCCGCCGCTCGCGACGATTTGTCCGCGGACTCTCACGGAATTGTCCGTGATCGGTAACGGACGCATCCCCTGGCCACTGCGCCTCGTCCTGTCAGGTGGTCGCAAGGTGACCGGGATCGGCGAGGGACTGCGTGAGAGGGGCGGGCATGGCACGGCATGGCGGCGGGCGGGGCTGGTACGGCAAGGTGGTCGGGGCGGCGCTCGGAGTGACAGTGCTCGCCACCGGCGCCTCGGTGTGGACCGCGCAGGCCGGTTCCGCGGGTGACTCGGCACCCAAGGCGCCCGCGCCGGCCACGCCGGGCAGTGACGTCGAGCCGGTCGCAGCCACCATCGCGCACGCCTCGGAGAAGGGGACGCGCGGCATCAACATCACCATCGACGACGGCCCCGATCCCGTGTGGACCCCACAAGTGCTGGACGTGCTGCGGGAGTACGGGGCGAAGGCCACGTTCTGCATGGTGGGGACCCAGGCACAGGCCCACCCGGACCTCGTGAAGAAGGTGGTCTCGGCCGGGCACCGGCTGTGTGACCACTCGGTGTCGCACAACACCGCCATGGACAAGGATTCCCAGAGCTACCAGTCGCAGCAGATACTCGACGCCGAACGCATGATCACCAAGGCGTCCGGGGGCGTTCGGCCGATGTACTACCGGGCGCCCGGCGGGGCTTTCACCCCGTACAGCCGCAAGCTCGCCGCTTCCCGGGGCATGCGCCCGCTCGGCTGGAACGTGGACACCAAGGACTTCGAACGTCCGGGTACGGACGCCATCGTCGCCACCGTCGAACGGGAACTGCCAGGCGGGCCGACGCTCCTCTTCCACGACGCGGGCGGTGACCGCACCCAGACCGTCGAGGCCCTGCGCCGCCTCCTCCCCCGGCTCAAGGAACAGGGCCACTCCTTCGGCTTCCCGGTGCGCTGATCTCCGGCGGTCTCGGCCGGTCACGGCGTTCGTGGCGCCGCCCTGCCTGCTGTAATGCTCCCAAACCTGGTGATCACTGAGCGATCGAGCGTGACGACGGACGCTGAGGGTGCCTGGAGGCGAGTTGGAGGGGGCGCCAGTCGGATCAGCCCAGGTGCGGTGGGGCCCAATCGTGATGCCGGAGGATCATGCGCACGGCAGCGCGGGAGGGGGTCATCCGCATCGCCGTGTTGCGTAGGGCGACGGGCAATGGGTGGGAGAGCTGCTGGCCCATCCGCCCGGCCTGCCGGGCGGCGCGTGCGACGGCTTGACTGCGCGGTCGGCGCTCGGCGTCGTACCGGGCGAGCGCAGCTTCTACGGTCGGCTCGACGGCGAGCGCTGCGGCCAGGGTGACCGCGTCCTCCAGCGCCTGGCAGGCGCCCTGTCCCAGGTTGGGGGTCATCGCGTGCGCCGCGTCACCGAGCAGTGCGATCCGGCCGACCGCGTATGAGGAAAGTGGCGTGCGCAGTTCGTTGACGTCGTGGTGCAGCACGGCGTCGGACCGGGTCGCGTCGAGCAGGGCGGGGATCGGGTCGTGCCAGTTGTGGAACCGTCGGCGCAATTCGGCAAGGGGGTCGGCGAACTGCGTCCCGGCGGGAAGGCTGAGGACCGCGTGCCACTCGGCGCGCCCGTCAGGGAAGGCGATGTGCCCGAACTCGGCGCCGTGACCCCAGGTCAGCTCGAAGTCGGTGCGCGGTTCGACCGCGTGCTCGGTGATGGCACGCAGTACGGTCGAGCCGCTGTAGACCGGACCGGGATGCGAGGGAAAGAGACGGTCGCGGACCTTGCTGCCGATGCCGTCGGCCGCCACCACCAGATCGGCGTCCAGGATCGTCTCGCCGCAGCCGACTCGAACCGCCCCGGGCCCGACCTGCTGGACCGAGTCGGCCTCAGAGCCGATCAGGAGCGTCTCGGCGGGCAGGGCCTCGCGCAGCAGCCGGTGCAAGGTGGCGCGAGGTATACCCATGATCGGCGTGCCGACCGCCTTCTCCAGCGCCGCGCCGTCCATCCGGGCCAGCCAACCGCCCCTCGGTGTGCGGGTGCCGCCGCTGTACTGGGCCCGCGATGCTTCCCGCACCGTCTTGCCCACGCCGAGTTCGTCCAACGCTCGAAAGCCGTTGGCGGCAAGTGAGATACCCGCCCCCACGTCGTCGAGCACGGGCGCACGCTCGACGACCGTCACCTCCCAGCCGATGCGGCGCAGACCGATCGCGGCGGCGAGTCCGCCGATGCCCCCTCCGACGATTACCGCTGTATTGCCCATGGCGAGCCCCCACTTCACTTCTTCTACATCTGTAGAAGGTGACCTTATCCCAAGCACTACAGGTGTAGAAAGGAAGCATGGCTAAGGATCGACGCACCCTCCTCGCGGACGCGGCTCTCGACGTACTCGCCGACGAAGGGATCCGCGGCCTGACCCACCGCGCAGTGGACCGCCAAGCGAGCATGCCGCCCGGCACCACGTCGGCCTACTTCCGCACCCGGGCCGCACTGCTCACCGGACTCGTGACACGCCTGGTCCAACTCGACCAGGCAGAACTACAAATGACGGCCGAGCGGCTCCCGCCCCTGCGCACCGCCGAGGACCTGGCGAACAGCATGACGCTGCTCGTCCGGCAGCGACTCACCGGCGAGGGCCGCCGCCGCTCACTTGCCCGCTTCGCCTGCGCCGTCGAGAGCGCGCGGGACCCGGAGCTGCGGGAGATCCTCGTGCCCCGCGAGAACGCCGGCCGCGAGGCCGTTCGGTCGTTCCTCGCCGGGCACGGCGTGACGGACGTCGAGAACCGCACGCACACGTTGCTGTCCTGCATCGACGGTCTGATCTTCGACCGGCTTGTGTGTGGAGGCGAAGTGCCGCCCGAGGCCCTCGAAAGCCTCGTGGCCGCCGCCCTGCATTAGGCCCTGACCGCCCATGACTCCGGCCTGGGCGAAGTGCGCCCGGTCATAAACCGTTGCTGTAGCCCTGCTGCATGAACTGGAAGTATGTCTGCCGCTCAGCGGTCGGCTTGTTCCGTCCCTGGAATTCCTGATCTGCCGGATCTGGTGGTCCGCCGCATGCCCTGAACCGAGATGTTGTGACGACCACTAGAACGGAAGACACGCGAACCGGGGCGCTTCGTCGTGGCTGAACGGATCTATCGATGCCTGAGCAAGCGAGCCTGCTCCTCCTTCAACGAAGTGAAGCCGTCCCGGGCATAGGCACCGAGTTCCTCGCCCGGATACGCCACCACCGAGAACTGCTTGTCGAAACGACCCTGCGACCAGTGAGCGGACCTGATCTCGTAGCCCGACACGTGCTCACACAACCGCAGCAGGATCGCGGGCATCGCCGGCTCCCGCAGCAGATCAGCATTCTGCACGATCACGTCCCGCATCTCACGAATGTTCGGGATGAACACTGTCGTCGCCCACAGACGCCACTCGGCGGCCTCAGCCTCCGTAGGCGGAACCTCACCGGCGAACGGCGACCTCCCGTCCGGACGCGCATGACGCTCCATGAATGTGGCGAACGTCCGCGCATTTGACTCCGCCAGCGCGAACAAGGGCCCATAGAAGTCGCTGAGCTGACGGTTCACGCGCAGCAGACGCTCCTGGCGCTGAGCAAGCCGCACGCCATTCAGATACGTGGCCACGTAGCGAGGTGTCGCGCAAGAAGATCTGGGTGCTGCGGGACGAGGTCGCCGAGGCTCTGCCCCGGTCCGGCATCAGATCTATTGGCCGTCGGGAGATCTGTTGGCCGTCGGGGCTCAACGTCGACTCGCACCGTGCCGTAGTGGCAGCCCTTGCGCATTGCGTACTCATCGATGCCCACCACCCGAGGGGCTGGCATGTCCGGTTCGGGCAGCGCCTCGGCCAGCGGCAGCACTTGTGCTGCCGCTGACGGACACCCCGAAGACTCCAGCCATCCGGGCCCCTGCCCGGCCAGCGAGCCGGAGACCTACGGCAGCGGGGCCGAAGGCAGGCGCTCGGTCCATCGGTTGTATCGCCGAGTGAGACCCGGCACCTACTCGACGAACCCCGCAAGCCCGACATGCCGAGCCGATCACCCGCGAAGCTTCCTTCCCCGGACAACACGCATTGTCACCACCTTCCGCCCGCGCGGGTCAGATGGGCGAGCAATCGGACTTGTCGGTCCATCCCGCCGCGCATTTGTAGAGGGCGAAGGGGGCGTTGTACCCGTGGGCTGCGCCCAGCTTGTTGTACTGGTCCACGGTGATGCGCTGTGCCACATAGTGGTCGGTCGCTGTGCCGTTGGCGGTGTCGGAATAGGGCGGGCGGGTGCTGGTCGGCGTCGGCGTCGGTGTGCTCGTGCCGGTCGGGGTCGGTGTGGGTGAGGTGCTGTCGTCGATGCCCCAGAAGCGGACGAGGTGGTAGGCGGAGCAGAGGTTCACGTCCAGGATGTAGGCGCCGGCGGTGCCGCATTGGGCCGGTCCGGCCCCCGGATCGACGGGCTGTCCGTGCCCCATCCCGGTGATCTCGTAGGTCTCCACCGTGCCGCCGTACACCCGGTGCGGATAGCCGGCGACCGTGTCCGTGGTGTCCGGCGTCTGATCGGTGCCGTTCACGTTGGTGAACTGCTCCATGAGTTCGGTGGCGTTCATGGGTTTCACAGTCAAGTCCCTGGCGCCTTGCCAGATCGAGACTTTCGGACGCGGACCGGAGTGTGAGTAGGCCGCCCTGACCTTGTCGCCCCACTCCTTGGGGCTCTTGCTGACGCCGGGACTCATGCAGGTGAAGGCGGAGGACACCGAATTGGCGCAGCCGTAGGGCAGCCCGGCGATTATTCCCCCGCCCGAGAAGGTGTCGGGGTAGGCGGCCAGCATGACTGAGGTCATCCCCCCGCCCGCCGACAGGCCGCTGACATAAGCACTCGTCGAGCCGTTGTCCCGTTTTGCGCGGTCGACCATCTGTTTGATCGACAGTGCTTCTCCGGAGTCCCGCCGGGTGTCACCGGGTTCGAACCAGTTGAAGCAGGAGTTCGCGTTGTTCGCCGTCTGCTGCTGGGGCAAGACCACGGAGAACTTGTACGTGTCGGCCAGCTCCATCCAACCGGTGTTGGCCGCATAGGCGGAGGCGTTCTGGGCGCAGCCGTGAAGGGCCACTACGACGGGGCGTCCGTCGGACAGTCCCGGGGGCACGTAACGGAACATGCGCAGGTTTCCCGGGTTGGATCCGAAACCCGTCACCTCTTGTGGGGTGGCCGCCGCGCGAGCCGGGCTGGACAAGGACACAACGGACAGTGCGGCGAGCAGGAGGACAGCCAGTGCCGCTGCGAACGCTGCGGTTGGTCGGCGGCAGTCGACGGGCAGGGGGTTGGGCATGGGGTTGGGCATGGGGTTAGGCATGGCGGGACCTCCATGTTTGGCTCTGTGATGACGCCCATCACACGGTTGTGCGGAGGCTAGGGGTGCGCAGGTGTCTGCGCTTCGGGTAGGGCCGCCACAATGCCGGTCGCCCTGGTGGTGCCGGGCCCCATGATTGAGCTTCGTTGCCGCGCGGCTATCGCTCACTGGTCTTCCTGCTTGCGGCGTTCGGCCGCGCTGTTCGTGTCCTGAGCGGCGGCAGCGTCGTCGGCCTGTTCGCCTTTGGAGGCTCAATCGGCGTGGCCACCAGAGGCAACTTCATCGGCACCCCGGCGGAGCATGAGTTCGACATGGCCCCACCGGATCTGGCGGACACCCGCGACCGGTTCCGGCCATCGTGGGTCAGGTCGGGGTCGGGGGGGTGGAAGTTGTGGCTGCTCAGGCGGTGCAGCGCGAGGGCCAGTTGAAGTTCGAAGGCTCTGGTGGGGCTGTTCCGACGACGTGTCTGCGCCCAAGGACGGCCGAATGTCGGCGGCTGTGGCCCCGCAGTACTGCGGGGCTCCCGGCAAGCGGGCCAACTGCCAGGAGTGGTGCGGTAACGAGGGTCTGAGTCCTCAGACTCCGCCCCGCTGACGGACAGTCGAGCCGCCGCGCCCCTTCACCACCTCCAGCTGCGCGTGCACGCGTCGTCGCAGGTCAGCGACGTGACTGACAATGCCGACGCTGCGATCGCGTTCGCGTAGGGAGTCGAGGACGTCGAGGACCTCGTCGAGGGTCTGGTCGTCGAGGGAGCCGAAGCCCTCGTCGATCGCTCAGGGCTCTTTGTCCTGGCCGGGGGACGTACGGGGGACAGGGCGCTCATGCGGCGTTCCGCGCCTGGCCTCCCCGGTCATTTCGCACTACGTGCAGGTGACGGTCTTCGATGACTGCGTCGAAAGCAGTCGTCCCCTCTCGCTGCGCGTCCTCTTCGGGGGGCGCTGGAGCTGTGACCTGCTCGTGGTGTGCTTTTGCTGCGGAGGTCTCTTGATCGTTGGCATTGGCGGCGGCAGGTTCGAAGGGGCAGCAAGCTGGTATAGGTGTCAGCCGTCAGTTGATAGCTGCTGTGGCCGAGGAGCGCCTGGATGGCCTTCATCGACAGGCCTGCGGCAAGGCTGAGTGATGCTGCGCAGTGGCGCAGATCGTGGAGGCGGATCGGCGGAAGGCCGACGCGCTGGACGAATCTGTTGAATGCCTGAGACACGTTGGCGGGGTGGTGGGGGCGCCCATCGGCTCGGGTGAAGACATAGCCGGAATCGACGTACGGGCCATGGTTCTGAGGATCTTCGCGGTGCCGGACTCAGGGGAGCGGGGCCGCGCTCCCAGGCATTATGGGGCGGCGAGTCGGGAGGCTCATTGGAGCAAGCGGTTCGCTCGTTCGAAGGTGAGCAGACGTTTCCGTACTCGTGGGCATTATGCGGAGGCCATGCTCACGGAGGGTTTCTCGCAACGGCGGGATCCACCGTCTGCCCAGGAGGTCGCCGTGGTCCTCATCATCGTCGTTGCCGTACTCGCCCTGTGCGCGGGGTTGGCGGTGAACCGCTTCCTGCGCCCCCGGCTGATGAGCGACGACGACACCGGCATGGCCGTCAAGGACCTCGTCGGGCCGTTGCTGACGCTGACCGTCCTCCTGCTCGCTTTCCTACTGGTCACCGCCTCTGGGTCCTACGGCAAGGCCGAGGTCGCCGCGCGGGGCGAGGCCCGCGCACTCGATCAGCTCACCGAGATCGCCGAATACGCCCCGGCGACAGAGCGGGAGCGGGTGCAGGCGGACACCGTCTGCTACGCCCGCGCCGTGCGCACCCAGGAATGGCCCGCCATGGCCGATGGCAACGGATCGGCCGCGCCCACCACGTGGTCGACCGACCTCCGCCGAAGCTTCCGGGCCCTGGAAGGCAAGCCTCTCTTCGGCATGTTGATCGGCGCCGACAACAAACGGTCCGACGAACGCGAGGAACGCCTCACACAGGCCACAGCCAGCATCCCCAGCGCCATCCTCTGGTTCCTGCTCGCCACCCTCACCATCACCGTCATGGCTCTCGCCGTCTGTATCCCCCGCAGGAACAACCGTGGCCAGATCATCGTGCTCACGGTCATCACCGCGCTCCTGACGGCGACCTTGTGCATCATCCGTGACGTCGACCGGCCCTTCGGCGGCATCGTCAACGTCGACCCCACCGCGATCACAGAGGTCGAGCGGCAAGCAACCCGCGACTTCCTCGCCAACCACCAGGCCGCAGAACTGCCCTGCGACGACACCGGCAACCGGCGCGCAACGTGACCCGAGTATCGGCCGAAGCTCCTTGTCGTAGGCGAGGGGTCGAGCACGACATCGCCCACTTCGAGAACTGGAGGGCCCTCGCTCGGCACCACGGCCGCCGTGGACTCCTCGACGACTCCGTCGCTGCGGTCCCCGAACTCGTCTGGGTCCAAGCGGGCCAGATATGGCACAGCTGTTCCTCCGCCGGTTCTCGACGTATGGCTCCTGAGACGGCCCTGTCGCTCCGCCCGCAACGGCACCGTGACGGACAGTTCCACTCCCCGGCGTCACTGGCCCATTGCGTGACGACGTCATGACCGGCTACGCCTACTGAACCGAACCGGCACCACGGACCGCCACCCGCGACAGGGGCGAAGGGGTCTCGGTACGAGTCTTCGCCCGTTGCCGTGAGCTTCGAGGAGGATGACCCACCATGTGCGGAATCGTTGCGGCGGTCGGCGAGGTTGACGTCCCGCTCTGCCGGGAGATGCTGGCCCGGATCGCGCATCGAGGCCCGGACGACACAGGAGAGACGCACCGCGGAGATATCTGGCTGGGCCATCAGCGGCTGTCCATCATGGATCCGCATGGCGGTCACCAGCCGCTCGTGGGCCCGGACGGCCGTTCCTGCCTGGTCACCAACGGCGAGATCTACAACCATCGCCGGCTCAGGGAGGAACTGGGCCCTGGACGTTTCACAACGGGCTCCGACAGCGAGGCGGCCCTGCACCTGCTGCACGTGGATGGTCCTGCCGGACTGACGCGGCTCCGCGGCATGTTCACACTCGCCCATGTCGACGAAGCCGGCTCGTTCCTTGTCGCTCGCGACGCCCTGGGGGTGAAACCGCTGTACTGGGCCCGCAAGGAAGGCTGTGTCCTGTTCGCCAGCGAGCTGCGGGCCTTCGATCCCGCCGACCGTCCGCTGGTGGAAAGCTTCCCGCCAGGATGCTGCTGGACCCGGCGGGGCGGTCTTGTCCGCTTCGCCGACGCCGTCCCGCCCCGGGTACGTCCCGCCCGACGCCCTCAGAAGTCCACCGCGCCAGGCCAGTGGGACGAGACGCTGCTCAAGGCGGTACGCGAGACGATCGTCAGCGCGGTTGAGGACCGGATGATGAGCGACGTGGGCATCGGTGTCTTCCTCTCCGGCGGTCTCGACTCGGCGATCGTCACGGCCGTGGCCGCGGAGTACGCGAAGCGTCACGGGCACCGCCGGCCGCTGCCGACGTTCGCGGTCGGTACGCCGGGCAGCCCCGACCTGCCGGCCGCGCGTGTGGTCGCGGAGTATCTCGGCACCGAACACCACGAGGTGGTGATGACCCCGGAGGACGCCGTGGCCGCGCTGCCCAGAGCGGTGCGGGCGATCGAGCACTTCGACGTGCATCTCGTACGCAGCGCGGTGCCGAACCTGCTGCTCGCCGAGTACGCCTCCCAGCACGTACGGGCCGTACTCACCGGGGAAGGCGCGGACGAGCTGTTCGCCGGCTACCCGGACTGCCACCGCGAGCCCTACCTGGACCCGGAAGCCCTTCAGGCCAGGCTGGTGGAGACCGTGGAAGGGCTGCAGTGGGAGAACCTGCAACGCTGCGACCGCACGACAATGGCGTACGGGCTGGAGGCCAGAGTGCCGTTCCTCGACCGGGATGTCATCGAGCTGGCACTCTCGATTCCGCCGGAGCACAAGATGATCGGCCCGGGCACCGAGGAGAAGAAGCTGCTGCGGGACGCTTTCACCGGCTGGCTGCCCGAAGAGATCCTGCGCCGCGGGAAGCTTCAGTTCGGCCACGGATCCGGGGCCAAGGACGTCCTGACAGCGGGCCTGACACCAGCGGGCACTACCGAGACCGTCATGGGCGACACCGAGGAGGAGGCTGCCTTCTACGCACTGTGGCTCGCCGAGTTTCCCGGCATTGATCCCGAACGGGCCCTGGGCCGTTCAGGCTCATCCAGAGGCGCAGCAGGTCGGGCACCGGGTAAGTCTCTGATACACGTGCCCGGCTGTACGCCCGCCGCGCCCGTTCGTCACAGATCGGAGCACTCGCGGGGGTTCCTCTCACTCAGCTCGCAGGAACTGGAGGAGCAGAGAGGCGTGCTCCGAGGGGCTGGCTCGTGGAACTCGACGCCTCCTGACAGAGCGCGACGTCGGCACCGCCGCCGTGAGCATGGAGAACTGCGAAGAGGGCACCAAACCCTGCCGTCGCCGCTTGATCACCTGGACTCGGTCACGGGCGCGGGGCTGGAGCCTCATGCCCACCGCTTCTCGCATACCGGCCTCGCTCGCTGATCTTGCCGTCCCCGTCGATGAGCTGGTTCCCTACCACCGCAATCCGCGGACCGGTGATGTCGACTCGATCAGCGAGTCCCTGTCCACGCACGGCCAGTACCGGGCGATCGTCGTCAACCGCGGCACGCTGACGGGCCGCCCGAACGAGATCCTCGCCGGTAACCACACCTACAAGGCGGCCAAGCAGCTGGGCTGGGCCCAGATCGCTGTCACCTGGCTCGACGTGGACGACGAGGCGGCAGCGAAGATCGTCGTCGCCGACAACCGCACCAGCGACCTCGCCGGATACGACACCCTCCTCCTCGCGGACATCCTCCAGGACCTGCCGGACCTGAAGGGCACGGGCTACGACCAGGACCAGCTCGACCAGCTCCTGGATGAGACCGCGCTCCCCGAGCCGATCGAACTTCCCACCGACGGCGCCGGCACCGGAGCGGCGGCAACCGTCGAGTACCTGCAGTGGGGCTACCTCCAGTGGTCATCCACGCGCGTGCGCATCACACAGGCTGAGGTCGGGTTGCTCGACGCCCTGTACAAGGCGTTCGTGGGCGACAACGACTCCGACATGGGCTTCGGGTGGCACGTCCTCAACGAGGAGCACCGCGCCCTGGAGGGGGAAGCCGCGTGAAGTCCCTCGATGTCCGCTTCGACCCTGTCTATCCACTGGCGGAGCTGCGGCCCGCGGAATACAACCCGCGTCGCCTGTCCGAGGACGCCTTCGTGCGCCTTCAAACCTCGCTGCGACGGCACGGCGCCGTCAAGCCGGTGATCCTCAACGCCGACGGCACCCTGGTCGCGGGCCACCAGAGAACCAAGGAGCTGAAGGCGGTCGGGCTGGAGACCTCCTCCACAACCGCGTCGAGACCGAGTCGTCGGTTGTGTACGCGGAGCCGGGCCCGATCGGGCAGTGGTGCTGGATTCCCTGGCAGACCATCGAACTTGAGGAGTCGAAGAACCTGCCGTTCCAGCAGGCCATCGGCTTCATGACTGCCGCCCACGGCCCGTGGGGTTCGGTCGTCGTCGACGATCAGGGCCGTATCGTGCTGAACGCCGAGTACGCCCCCGTCGCGAAGTCCCAGCGGCTCGACGTCCTGGCGTGGACGGTCGCGTCCTTCGACGCCGGCCAGCTCGTTGAGGACCTGACCGGGGAGTACGGCGTCTACGACTGGTCCGGCCTCGAAGAGCAGGCGCCGGTGTGGAATCAGCACATCGTGCAGCCCAACCGGCTGCGTGAGCACTCCTACGCGCACTCGACCTGACACAACACTGCCTTAAGACGTTCGCCGACTGCGACCGACCGTATGTCAGCAGCAAACCGCGGCACCAAACCGTGCTCCTGCCGACCGTGAACCCGCCTGCGGCCTGGTATCTGTGCGCACTACCCATCCCATGGAACTGGACCCGCAACGCGCACCTGGCTTTCGAGTACGCGCCGGGCGAGCACTGGGACGGTGACGCACTCGTCGACGGGCTCGGCGTGCGATTCCACAACGCCACCCCCATCACCGGATGGGGAGAACACTCCATTCCGCAAGATGCGCTCAAGAGGAACTCGCGCCTGTACCGAACTTGCCGTAACTGGCAGTTCGCATGGTGGCTACGGACCCACCGCACCGTCCGCCCTGCTCAACCGCCAAGCATGGACGACCATCGGCACCAAACGCCGGAGCAGCTGACTCTCGACGAGTAACCGACCGCTGAGAGTGTCGGAGTGCGAGTTCACATACCAGGTGCAGCAGGGACCCGCGCATAGAGGGAGGCGGGTTCGGCCGGGGGGGGCGCCAGTCCTCACTCCTCCCGGCCGTTGAGCCCGGTTCACTGGATGCCCGTGCGCCGCCGCGGCTTGCCGCACCACTTGGAGCACCCGCCTGAACGCCCGGGGAACAGGAAGGCGCAGGCGGCGGCCGGGGGTCCGCCCGGTTCCTGGCGTCATATGCTCGGAGTATGGGTGTTCACGTTGTCCGCAGGAGGCATGCCTGGGCGTTGGTTGCCCTGGCCATCGTTAGTTTCGGCATCTTTGCCCTGTCTCCCGTGAAGACCCAGTGCCATCTATCGTCTGAGCCCTATGGGTCCCACTACACCCCGTCTGATGAGCAGCATTCCCGGGAGTCCACTAGTTGCGGCGAGGAGCACATGCGGTTCTTGACGTGGGCCGGATGATGCACGTTACACAGTTGCGCGATCCGCCGGCGCTCTGCGACTGACATCGATGGAGGAGCACTCGGTGGGTACAGACGGGTTGGCGGATCTCTGGGGGCAGGTTGAGGAATGGCTCGCAGATCACGTTCCGAGCGATTTCGCAACGCCGCATGCGGGTTTGACGGATCTGGAGATCGCACGGCTGGAGGGCGGCCTTGGTTTTTCCGTTCACCGTGACCTGCGGTCGTTCCTTGCACTGTGTGGTGGAAGCCGCTTTCCGGAGTCGAGCCTGGACCCAGGTGCCTTCTTTTTCGGGTACGCGCTGCTTGACGTCAACCTGACGCTTGCCGCGGCGGCAACTTCCGACACCCGTCAGATCTTGCTGGCGCGCTCAGCCGCAACGGCAGGGCAGCGGTGAACGCAGCCGAGACCGCGATGCGGTACAGCGCGAAGGCCTTGGTGGTGCAGGTGCAGCACAATGCATCTGGACGGCCCGGCCCCGTGTGATCACCGGTCAGTACCGGGCATCGTGGCGGTCCGATGTCCACCGGACGGGGTCCGGTGATCGTGGCCGAGGTCGGCACCAATGCCCCCAAGGGCGCCGGCCGGAGTTCGGCTTCGTCGGGGTGGACAGCTTGGGGCGCCACTACAACCAGCGCCCGTTCCCTCACCTGGGGCCGGCAGTTGGGACGTTCGGGCCCCTGCTGGTCCACGCGCTCGGCCCAGCGGTGGCGGAGGCGCTGTGACCGACACTGCCGACAGTCTTGAGGAGGCGCTGTCCGGAGTGCTCGCCGAGCACGAGCGGGGGCTCCTGGCCCGAGCCGTGATCGTGGCAGAAGTCCTGGACGAGGACGGGGAGCGCACTCTGTCCATCCTCACGACCCCTGGAGTAATGGAGTGTGACGCACTCGGACTGTGCCGCTATGGAGTGATCAGCGCCGAAGGGCCCGCTGCCGCGTACTTCGCTGGTGGTGACGTGTGATCGACAGAGCCGACGTGACTTCGGCGCTTCAGGCCATGCTCGCTGCGGCGACAGGGAAGCCGTGCGGTCGTGGGCGACTGCCGCTCACCGTCGGACGGCCCTCCCCGACGCCGCACACCGTGCTCTACCCACGACAGTGGTGGCTGACCGCGAGGATCAAGCCGAATGGCTCGCGGATCGGGTACGGCACGCTGTGCTTGCTCGAGAGCCCTCAGGTCAGTGAGTTAACCAGATCGAGGCCCCGAGCATTGATGTCTGGGCCAGGGAACTGTTGCTCGACGACGGCCTGGACAATGCCGGAGGTAACGGGGGCGTAGTGACCGCAGTACAGCGGTTCGAGCCCTCCGTCTCACCTTCCTGACTGGATGATGAAATGCGGCCGGAGGCCCGCCAGCGACGGAAGAAGACATGGCCCGGGGTCAGGGGCAATTTCGCCGGCATTGCCCGCCACTTGATGCCGTCGTCAACCACGTAGAACACCGCGTCGAGCATGACGCGGTGGCGGTAACCCTCCGCTGGCCAACCCGCCCCTCCAGCCAGGCAGGAACCGGCAGCAGCGGATGGATAGCCTGCCACTGCTCATCGGTCAGGACCATGCCGTAGGCCCGGCCCCGACCGGGCTGATCGACGGCATTCACGAACCGGTGAGCGAGACAATCGGACGTTACTGAGGTCGTGCGGTGGTGTCATCCGGGGCTGACGATCAGTAGAGACTGCGGCGTGCCAGACACGTATCATCCGCAGGCCCTGCGCGATGCGTTCGGCATCGGCATCGGCATCCCATGCAGCCGGGATGCCGGCAAAAGGGGAGCCGCCCATCGGACCTCCGGGAAGGGGATCCGATGGGCGGCCCGTTGGGAGGGAAGGCCGTCTACAGGCTGGCCATGCCTGCGGCGACTCCTCCCGCTACGCATATGGTCCAGCCGGTGAGGGGCCGCCACAGGACGGTGGCCGCGAGAGCGGCTTGGGCAGGGATGACCACCCCGAGGAACAGCACGGTGACGACGGTTCCCCAGTCCGTGTCTGCTCCGGTTACGGCCCAGCCGACGAGGGCCGCTGCCAGAGCCGCGGCGAGGTGGCCGTAGCGGCCGTCGGTCAGTTGGGGCCAGTCTCCGGGGCGCTCTTGACGGCCGCGGACGAGCCGATAGCGGATCATGACGCCTAGTTCCGCCAGCAGGACTGCCGTTGCGATGGTGTTGATGAGCATAGTGATCAGTGGTCCCTTGTGATCAGAACTTGCAGTTCCGCTTGACCGTTTCAATGCCCGTCAGCACACCGACCATCTTGCGCATCAAGGGCTCCATCTTGCGTCGCTTGGAGTACCTGTAGATGAGCTGCGCCGTCTTCTTGAACCCGATCTTCTTGGCCAGGCGGACGGCGGTGATGACGCGCTTGGACGACCCCGCGGGGGTGAAGCCGAGGATGAAGGGGGCGAGGCCGTATGTGGCGCACTTGAAGATCTTCTTGGTGGTGGACCACCAGGACGGGTCAATGACTATGGGGAAGGCGCTGTTGGCATCGAAGTCCACGTGCTGGACCAGCTCGTTGCCGACGATCTTGTAGCTGGTGGGGACATCGTTGCCGTTGGCGTCCTTTGCCCACGGGGCGTCGAAGAAGCCGGCCGGCTCCTTGAGAGGCGCCTTGCTGGCGTCGTCGTCTCCTTCGGAGTACAAGGACACGGAGCCGTCGTCGTGTGTGACGGCCTTCATCCCCGCGGGGATGACGAAGCCGGTCTCGTAGTCGTGCGGCGCAGAGCTGTTCTTGAGGATGTTCAGCGTGCGCGAGCCGCCGTCGGTGGTGGGCTGTACGACCGTGTCGACGGCACCGGAGGGTGCGTAGACGACGTTGCCGCCCACCTGGGTGCCCTTGGTTCCGCCCTGGGGGATGGACAACGTGTTCGGCATCAGTGCGTTCTTGATCTCGATGCCGTTGTTCTTGCCGTCCCATGGAATGGAGACGATGTTCTCCTCGGTCGCGGCGATCGAGGCGTACTTGTTGTCGGAGGCGGTTGCAGCGGTGATGTCCGCGGCGTCGGAGTACAGGTTCGCCAGGCCGAGGGCACTTTCGGCGGTACTGGGCTTCCACGAGGTGTCCACGGTGAAGCGGACAGGGTCGGACCAGCCATTGGCGTAGTGGGTGTCGTCGTAGGTGGTGGTACGGAAGCTGTAGGTCTTGCCCGAAACCAGCTTCCCGGCGGGTACCTTCACGCGGGAAGTGCTGTTGGACGGCACCGGAGCGGCACGGAGTGTTGTGACGACCTCGTTCGTTGAGGTGTCTGTGATCTCGTAGGTTCCGGTGACCTGGTCGTCGCCGTTGTGATCCTCGGCGGAGAACCGGAGGGTCGGCGTGGTCGAGTTCACCTTGAAGATTCCGCCCTGGGACAGGAACGGTGTGCCGGCTTGAAGGTTGGAGCCGTTGATGGGCCGGTAGTTGTAGGTGACTTCCAGAGTGGGCACCTGGTCCTGATCGGCAGCCTCGGAGGAGGAGAACCGCTTCCAGGCGTAGGTGTCGGACTCATCGGCCGCCTTTAGCGCGATGGAGCCCTGCTCGGCCTTGGCCGATGACCAGGTCTGCGCGAGCTTGGTGATATCCGCGCTGACCCATCCCGCATTCGAGCACGAGGCGGACTTGGTCTGGCTGGAGGTGGCGATCTTCTCCTTCAGCTCCGGCTGCTTGGTCCAGCGCGTGTTCTTGTCCGCCGCGTCCGCAGCCCACACCTCCCAGTCACGCTTCTCGCAGGACCACGAGTGGTAGTTCCACATCTTCAGCGTCGCCTCGGACACCAAGGAGTTGGCGAAGTTGGAAGTGCGGAAGGTCAGGAACGACCGGGCGGTGCGTTTCGTGGAACCTGAGTGGTCGCCGGGCCAGCCGACCTTGAGGTCGGTGTTCGCCGACTGGTCGGTAGCGTCGCCGCCCTGCACGAAGGTGTCGAACAGGACGTCCAGGGTGTCGGTGGCCGGGTCGATCGTCACCGGGTACCGAGTCTTGGGGTCGCTCAGCCACTCGACGTCCGGGGTGAGGGTCAGCTCCACCGTGTTGCCGTGCTGGGTGACCTTCATGTCCACCGGCTTGGTGTTGGTGTGCTCCAGCGACCTGTCGTCCACCGTCGCGTCCCACATCGCCGGTGCGGGCATCAGTACCTGTTCCTCGCCCTTGGCGTCGGTGAAGGACACCGACCCGTCGGGGTTCTGCTTGGCGGTCATCCCGTCAGGCAGCGTCATGGGCAGAACAAGCGGCGCCCCGTCCTCAGGTGCCTTGCGGAGCTTCAGGAACTGTTCGAAGCCCGTCCGGGTGGCCTTCACTACCAGATCACCGTCGGGGACCGCGTCCTTGTAGGTGGCCACGTTCCCCTCAAGGCTCGGGGCGGGCAGGCCCCCCTTCCATTGCACCGCCAACCGGTCCTTGCCCGAGCCGACAGTGATGAGATCGCGTGCCTTGGACTCCGGGGCCTTCGCCACATCCTCGACTGACTTCGGCAGGGCACCCCCCTTGCCGGCCAGCTCCAGCTGCTGGGGATGCGCCTTGGCTGCTACCGTGCCGTCCTTGGCGGCCTTGAAGTCGACATCGACGTCCACCCACTCGCCATCACGGATCATACGGATCGGACCGGATGCCGTCTCCCGGGTGAGGGTGCCATCGGGATTGGCGTAGACAGTGTCGGTCTCGGTGCGCATCTGCAGCACCTCGACCTTGTGGTCCTGTACCGCCGCTGCCACCTGCGCGGCCTCAACAGTCTCCGCTTCCTTGATCGGGGCGGACTTGAAGGTCTCCAGACCGCTGTCCAGGTCCTTCAGACCCGACAGCAGTTGGTCGACCTCGGCCGCGGTTGCCTTGTCCTCGGCCGAGGGCTGGGCGATGGCGTGCGGGGTGGAGACCAGGACGGCGCCTGCGGTCAGTACCGCTATTCCCGCGGCGTGGGCACGCCAATTGCGCTTCACGTTGTCGCTCCAGGGATTCGGGCACGGCGATAGGGCCCCGTTCCTTATGGAGGGGCAGGTGACCGCCGTGATCAAGTTACGCGCTGCATACAAACACATGGGTTTGTCCGATTCCAAAAGCAGCGTCCGCCCTCGGGTTTGAGCGTTGGCCACGAAGGCGTACCCGGGGCGATTCGCCGATGATCACGGAAGGCTCTTCAGGCACACCTCCGGTGGTCAACATCGACCGGATCACGTTGCGGCTCGCCTTCTGTGATTCCGTCGCCTCGCGTGACTGTCGAGGGACCCAAGGCTTTCGTGAAGGCGCCTTAAAACGGGATGCCGCAAGGGAGTTGGTGCGACGTTTGGAGGGTGTTCGTGAGCGGCCTCGAGGTTCAGGGATACAGCGTCCTGGTGATCACGCTTCATCCCGCTGAAGATCATTTCCAAGAAGTCGCGTTACGGCGCAGTGGTGGGGAAACGAGTGCGGCACACCCAGAGCGGCTCGCGACGCACACCACACAGGAACATCGGACGATTTGAGGGGTTCGACCGGAATCGAGGAGGTTAGGACAGTATCGTCCCCCTGTGTCCTCACGACCAGCCACGAGGCGCGTCGAGCGTGCGGCGATAACGGTGACTTTGGCCTGCTCCACGACGGTTGCCACCGCCTGTGCGGATGCCATGGCGGGCGAGAAGCGAGCTGCGAGCAACACCCCCAACACAGCGTTGACGACACCTGGCATGCCGATGACCGCGGGCACCGTCTACAGCGGCTCGTCAACACCGCACAGGATCTGATCGACGGCATTCCCGAATCGGTGAGCGAGACAAACACACTACGTGAGCGGCGAGTTGAGCTCCGCGGGCTCCTGCACATTCAACAGAGACAACAGGGTCTCCTGGTGCATTCGTGGTCTTCATCGACTCCGAACTGAACAGAGGCCCTGCCTTCTTGCACGACGATCGCAGAATCACCCGACCTGCCAGCCACTATCGATCACGTCGCACTCGGGATCGCTACGGCAACGACTTCCGATCCGTTGACAGAAATTGCCGGATCCTGAGACCGTTGGCCTGATGATCTCGAACAGGCAATCGCCCCGCCGAGAGGGCCGGACACGAGCCGATCACGCCACCCATAAGGCTCTGCCCTGCCTCTCCCAGCCCGTTGGATGCACGCCTAGGCGGTGATCGTTGGCCGCTGTATCATGATCGCTATGCAGCCACAGGTCGTTTTCGGCCGTGCGCCCTGCTCCTCACCGCGGAGGCCCCGCGCGGACGCCCAGCCATTTCTGGTTCGGGCCGGTTCCCCGACAGTCGGTCGAGGGACGGGGCCTCTGAATCCTCGGGGTTGCCGTCCCGGAATCGGGCAGCAAGCCTTGCAGGTAAAGAAATTCTCCCGGCGCGGCGTAACCCGCGTGCAGTGGCTCAACAGTGTCAACGACGCGGGTCACGTCCCCACCCGCGCCGAGCTGACCGCCGGCACCGATCTCACGGATGCCATCGCCGCCATCGACGGCTGGACCCTGTCGAACCAGGCCATCGACGTTCCCGACCTCGGCTCGACGTTCGAGTCGAAGATCCCCGGCACCGACCAGGCCGACGACAGCAGCCTCGGCTTCTACGAGGACAAGGTGGCGGACGACATCGAGCAGCTCCTCAAGAAGGACGGACCGGCTGGGTCGTGTTCCTGCGCAAGGGCGATGTCCCCGGCTCGCGGTCCATGGACGTCTTCCCGGTGCGTGTCGGCTCCCGCAGTCCGAACTACTCGACGGACAACGAGGCCGCCAAGTTCACCGTCAGCTTCTCGATCACCGAGAAGCTGATGCAGGATGCCGCAGTCATCCATGAACTGGGCTGGGTGCCACTCGGCGGCTACTGCGGGAGCGACGTGCTGTGGCACGTGCACTGCCTGGTCTGCGACCACTGGAGCGGCCCGCGCTTCTACAGCCATGTGCGACGGAACCGGCCCGCCTTCCGCCACCCCGGATGCATCGCCGAGAGCGAGCACCCCGCCGCCCTGGCCAAGCTCGCCCTGCGCGCACGCACCACATGCCCGTGCCAGATCACCCACCCCACCACCGAAGACGACGTCGCCGCGACGCTCGCCGCGATAGCCAAGGCCCAGATCCAGCAGGACACGGACCGCATGCTCGCCCAGATCGACCGGTTCCTGGGCACATGCCCCGCAAACGGACCGGAGGGCTGCCCAACTGATCCCGAAAACCCTCTGGGGGGACAGACGGGGGACACAAGGGCAAGGACAGTTGCGGAAAAGCAGGGACTGACAACGATTGCTGCGGCATCGAGGGTCTGAGCCCTCAGACCCCGCCCCGCTGACGTACCGTCGATCCGCCGCGGCCCTTCACGACCTCCAGCTGCGCGTGCACCCGTCGTCGCAGGTCAGCGACGTGACTGACGATGCCGACGCTGCGGTCGCGTTCGCGTAGGGAGTCGAGGACGTCCAGGACCTCGTCGAGGGTCTGGTCGTCGAGGCTGCCGAAGCCCTCGTCGATGAAGAGCGTGTCGAGCCGTACGCCGCCCGCCTCGTCGGTGACCACGTCGGCGAGGCCCAGCGCCAGCGCGAGTGAGGCGAAGAACGTCTCGCCGCCCGAGAGGGTCGCCGTGTCGCGCTCGCGGCCCGTCCACGCGTCGACCACGTGCAGGCCGAGCCCCGAACGGCCGCGTCCGGAGCGGTCGTCGGAGTGCACGAGGGTGTAGCGCCCGGACGACATCCGCCGCAGCCGGACCGTCGCGGCGGCGGCGACCTGTTCCAGGCGGGCGGCCAGCACGTACGACTCCAGGCGCATCCGGCGTTCGTTGTCCGCCGAGGTGCCCGCGGCCAGTGCGGCCATCCGCGCCACCCGGTCGTAGGCGGCGCGCAGGGGCGCCAGTCTGCGCGTCCCCGCGGCGGTGCGGGCGGAGAGCCGGTCGAGTTCGGCGCAGCGTCGTGCCGCGGCGTCGCGCGCGGACGCGGCGGCCCGCAGCCGCCGCCCCGCCGCCTCGGCCTCGGCCCGCGCCGCCGGGAGGTCGGCGACCGGCTGCCGCGCGGCGTCGGCCGTGTCCGGTTCGGCGAGGACGGAGCGCACCGCGGCCTCTTCGTTCCGCCAGGCGTCGATGCGGTGCTGGAGTTCGCGGTACCGGGCATCGTCCAGCAGGGCGGCGGCCGCGGCCTCCGGCGTGTCGAACCCGGCGCGGAAGGCGGCGTCGGCGAGTCGCGCGTCGGCCGCCTTGAGGCGCTCCGCCGTGTCCTCGGCGACGCGCGCGGCATCCGCGGCCTCGGTGAGCAGGGCGGTCTGCCGCTCCAGCTGGGCGGCGCGGGCCGCGACGCTGCCGGTGGCCCCGCGCGCGTGGGTCAACTCCGCGTCCAAGGAGGCCTGTTCGCGGTCGAGGGCGTCGCGCAGGGTGGCCCGTGACGCGGCGCGGCGTGCGGCCTCCTGCTGCCCGGCGACCCTGCGGTCGTACTCGCGCCCGGCCTGCGCGAGCGCTTCCCGCGCGGCGTGCAGCCCGGAGGCACGGTCGCGGGCTTCGGCGTGTGCCCGGCGCAACTCCTCTACGGCCACGGCGAGTTCATCGACGGTCGGCTCCCTGCCCGCCTGCGCGCCGGCGGTGCGGTCGGGCTCCGCTCCCACACCGCCCCGCGCCTCCGCCGTCGCCGCGAGCCCCTCCAAGGTCGGCCCCGTATCCCCACACACGCCGACGGAGCCCTCAGGCTCCACCCCCACACCACCCCGCGCCGCCGCCGTCGCCGCCGCCAGCGACGCCTGTACGTCGCCGAGCGCGCGCTCCGCGGCCGTGCGGGAGTCCAGTGCCGCGCGGTAGGCGGCGAGTGCTCCCTCCTCGGCGCCACGGTCCACGTGCCCGGCGGTCTTGCGTGCGGGGGCGGGGTGTTCCGTCGCCCCGCACACCGCGCATGGTTCGCCGTCCGTCAGGTGCGCGGCTAGTTCGGCGGCGATGCCGGTGAGGCGCTGTTCCTTGAGGGCGAGCCAGTGTTCGTGCGTGGCGGTGGCGTGTTCGCGGGCGGTGAGGGCGCGGTCCTGGGCCGCCGCCGCGTCCCGGGCGAGCCGGTCGCGGCGGCGGGCCGCGTCCAGGCGGTCCTGGGCGGGTTCGAGGCGGCCCGCCAGGCGCTCGGCGTGCGTCGCGGCTTCCTGGGCGGACTCGACGCGTTCCTGAAGGGTGGCCCGGGTCTCCTCCCAGTCGTCGAGCCAGCCCGACGCGTCCTGCAGCAGATCGTCGTCGGCCCGCTCCTGCCGGTCCAGCGCCGCCCTTTCTGCGGTGATGTCGGCGAGCCGCTGCTCGGCACGCCGGGCGGAGCCGAGGCCACCCAGCTCCTCGGCGGCCTTGCGCGCGGCGGCGGCGAGGCCCGCCGCGCCGGCGGCCTCGAACGTCGGGGGGAGGTGTCCACGCGCGCGTGCCTCCTCCCGCGTGGCCCGGCGGTGCTCCGCCTCGGCGGCCTCACGCAGCCCGAGCGCGGGCGCGACGGTCTCGGCCTTGCGCGCCCGCTCCAGGCGCTGCTCGTACTCCCGCTGCTCCGGCTCGCGGGTGTGGAGTTGTGTGGCGCGCTCCTGTGCCTCGGCGAACCGGGCCTGCAGCCGGTCGAGTTCGCGTACGTCACCCAGTCGGCGTTCCGCGGCGGCCTGCGCGGATTCGGCGGCGGTGAGCGCGCAGTGCGCGATGGTGAGGCGCTCGCGCGCTCCCGCGCGGGCCACGGCGGCCCAGGCGAGGATCTCGGTCGCGAGGCCCGGGTCGCCGGGCGCGAGGTCGGGCAGCGGCAGTTCGGCGTCCTGGCCGCCCTCCACCGCGGCCTGCTGCATGCGGTGCGCGTCGGCGAGGAGCGCCGCGTCGCCGTCCTTGACCTCGGCCTCGGTGGTGCGCCGCTGCTCGGCGAGCCGCTGCTCGACGGCGGCGAACCTGCGCGTGTCGAAGAGCCGCCCGAGCAGCTTGCCGCGCGCCTCCGCGTCCGCGCGGAGGAAGCGCGCGAAGTCGCCCTGTGGCAGCAGCACGACCTGACAGAACTGCTCCTTGCTCATGCCGAGCAGCTGGGTGATCTCCTCGCCGATCTCCTGGTGGGACCGGCTCAGCTCCTTCCAGCCGCCCGCCCGCGTGCCTTCGCGGAGCCAGCTCTGCGCTTTCTCCGTGGTCGTGCCCGTGCCCCGCTTCTTGGGCCTCGCCCACGGCGGCTGACGGGTGATCTCCAGGCGGCGCCCGGCGACGGTGAGTTCGAGGCACACCTCCGTGCGCGTGCCCTGCGGCGCGTGGTCGCTGCGCAGCGACATGCCCTGTCCGCTGCCCTGCCGCGCTCCCGGCACCGACCCGTACAGCGCGTAGCAGACGGCGTCGAGGACGGAGGTCTTGCCCGCGCCGGTCGGGCCGTGCAGCAGGAAGAGCCCGGCTGCGGACAGCTCGTCGAAGTCGATGTCCTGGGTGGTGCCGAAGGGTCCGAAGGCGGTGACGCGGAGCCGGTGGAGTCTCATCGGGCGACCTCGTGCAGGGTGTCTTCGGTG
Organism: Streptomyces sp. NPDC003032; assembly: GCF_053591415.1. Taxonomy (NCBI): domain Bacteria; kingdom Bacillati; phylum Actinomycetota; class Actinomycetes; order Kitasatosporales; family Streptomycetaceae; genus Streptomyces; species Streptomyces sp. NPDC003032. The sequence goes on from NZ_JBSFTT010000015.1 coordinate 26,028, forward strand.
CGGACCGCGTCGAAGGCGGACCGCAGCACCGCCTGCTCGTGCGTGTCGGGCCCGGCGCCGCGCACATGGGCGACGAAGTCCTCGGCGATCTGCTGGTCGCTGCGGCCCTGGAGGCGCTGGGCGTACGAGACGTCGGGGTCGTCGGGGGCCCGGTCCGGGTCGAAGACGAGGCTGAGGGTGTGCGGGAACCGCTCGCAGAGCCGGGCCATGGGGTCGTCCGGGCGCACCGCGTCGGTGAGGGTCGCCTCCACCCACGCCTCCTCGTGCCGCGCGAGGCGGGGGTCGTCGAGGAGCTCGTCGAGCGTGCCCCTGACGCGGGCGAGCGCGCGCGGCACCGGGCAGTCGACGCGCTCGGCCTCGATCTGCCCCTCGGGGCCGAGGTCGACCAGCCACATGCTCTTGCGGTGGTCGGCTTCGGAGAAGGAGTACGGCAGCGGGGAGCCGGAGTAGCGTACGCGCGCGCCCAGCGTCTGGCTGCCGTGCAGATGACCGAGCGCCGCGTAGTGGACGCCTTCGAAGACGCCGGCGGGCACCGCCGCGACCCCGCCGACGGTGATGTCCCGCTCGCTGTCGCTGGCCTGGCCGCCGCTGACGAAGGCGTGGGCGAGCACGACGGACCGGGTGCCCCGCGCGCGGGTGGCGAGGTCGGCCCGCACGCGGTCCATGGCGGCGCCGATGACCGCCTCGTGGCCTGCCTTCTCCACCCCGAACTCGTCCTTGACCAGGGCGGGTTCGAGGTAGGGCAGGCCGTAGAACGCCACGTCCCCGTGGTCGTCGGTGAGGATCACGGGCTCTCCGCAGGCGGCGGGGGCGGTGCGCAGGTGGATGCCGGCGCGGTCGATGAGGCCGGCGCCGACGCCGAGGCGGCGCGCCGAGTCGTGGTTCCCGGAGATCATCACCGTCGGTACGCCGAGGTCCGCAAGCCGGTGCAGCGCGTCGTCGAAGAGCTCGACCGCCGCGAGCGGCGGCACCGCCCTGTCGTACACGTCCCCGGCCACCAGGACGGCGTCGACCTCGCGCTCGCGCACGGTCGTCGTCAGATGACCGATGAACGCGGCCTGGGCGTCGAGCATGTTCACGCGGTGGAACGAGCGGCCCAGATGCCAGTCGGACGTGTGCAGCAGCCTCATGATCCCCGAGACTAACGGGCGGGTCGGACATCACGGGCGGCTACTCCCGTAACCGTCGTCCCGTCCAAGGCCCCGGCTTCGCGGGGCGCCGCGCGTCAGGCGTCCCCGTACGCCTCTCCCCCGAGCTCGAACACCGCGCTGCCCGCGGTGGCGTCGGCCAGCCAGCCCCGGAAGGCGTCCACGTCGGCGTCGGGCAGACCGATCTCGATGGTGACCGCGTCGCTGTAGCGGACGTCACGCACTTCACGGCCCGCCGCCCGCAGATCGTTCTGCAACTTGCCCGCGCGCTGGTGGTCGACGGTGACGGTGGCGAGGCGGAAGCGGCGGCGGGTGACGGTGCCGAGGGTGTCGAGCGCCTCGCCGACCGCTCCTCCGTAGGCGCGGATGAGTCCGCCGGCGCCGAGCTTGACACCTCCGTAGTAGCGGGTCACGACCGCGGCGACGTACCGCATGTCGCGGCGCGTCAGCATCTGCAGCATCGGGACGCCCGCCGTGCCGCCGGGCTCGCCGTCGTCGCTGGCCTTCTGGATCGACGCGTCGGCCCCGATGACGTAGGCGAAGCAGTTGTGGGTGGCCGTCGGGTGCTCCTTGCGGATGCGCGCGACGAAGTCCTGGGCCTCCCGCTCGGTGGCCGCGGGTGCCAGGGCGCACAGGAACCGCGAACGGTTGATCTCGGTCTCGTGCACGCCCTCGCGGGCCACTGTGCGGTACTCGTCCTGCATCACGCCAGCGTAGGCGCTCGCCGTGCGCCGCCCGCACCGGGAGCGGCGCCGGGTGGCACAGGTCACTGTCCACGCGCGCGTGGCCTCTGCCCGGTACGGTGATCTCTCGTGACGTCACCCTCGATACCCGTGCGCCAAATCCCGGAAGCCCCGGGCCCCTTGGCATCCCTGCTGGCCGCCGTGCCGGTCACCGTCGTCGAGACACATGACGACCCCGCCGACGCCGTGCTCTTCCCCGAGGAGGAGGCGGTGGTGGCGAACGCGGTGGCCAAGCGGCGCAACGAGTTCACCACCGTGCGCCACTGCGCCAGGACCGCGCTGAACCTCATCGGCGTGCCGCCCGCCCCCATCCTGCCGGGGCAGCGTGGCGCGCCCCGCTGGCCGGCCGGTGTCGTCGGCAGCATGACGCACTGCGCCGGGTACCGCGCGGCGGTCGTGGCCCGCGCCGGTGAGGTGACCTCGCTCGGCGTCGACGCGGAGCCGGGCGAGCCGCTGCGCGACCCGGACGTCCTGACCTTGATCGCCGACGAGACGGAGCGTGCGGCGCTCGCCCGGCTCGGTGCCCGGTATCCGGGCACGCCCTGGGACCGGCTGCTGTTCAGCGCCAAGGAGTCCGTCTACAAGACGTGGTTCCCCCTCACCGGGCGCTGGCTCGGCTTCGAGGACGCCCACGTGGAGCTGGAGCCGGACGGCACGTTCACCGCGCGGCTGCTCGTCGAGGGGCCCGTGGTGGAGGGCGTCGAGCTGAAGGTGTTCTCGGGTCAGTGGATCGTCCGGGACGGGATCGCCGCCACGGCCATCGTCCTGCCGCTGACGTCGGCCGTGGCCCGTCGGTCCTGACGTCCGGGCCCCGCCGTGCCGCCGTGTCTCACTCCAGTCGGCCGAAACGGCGGGCGGCCCACAGCAGCACGCCCAGGCCCAGGAGCGCGAGGAGACCGATCTCCAGTGCGGCCGGGACCTGCCAGTCGCCCCAGCGCACCCCGGTGGCCGTGGGGCCGCCGGGGACGTGCCGCGCGATGCTTCGGCGCAGCACGTCGACGGCGTACGCCAGGGGGTTGAGGGCGGTCAGCTGGGCGAGCCAGCCGGGCAGGGTGGTCAGCGGGAAGAACGCCCCGGAGAGGAAGAGCAACGGCATCAGGGCCAGGCTGAGCAGGATGTGGAAGGACTCCACGCTGCGGATGCCGAGGGCCAGTGCCGCCGCCAGGACGGTGAGGACGAACGACGTCAGTGCCATGGTGGCGAGCAGCGTCAGGAGCAGTACGGGCTGGTAGGGCAGTCCGACGACGCCCGCGGTGGCCAGCAGTACGGCGCCCTGGACGGTGGCTTCCACCGTCCCGCCCAGGCAGCTTCCGCAGAGCAGGGTGGAACGGCGTACGGGGGCCATCAGGGTCTCTCGGAGGTAGCCGCTCTCGCGGTCGGAGATCAGTCGCATGCCGACCGTCACCGCCGGGGTCTGCACGGTCATCACCAGCACACCTGGGAAGAGGTAGGCGCGGTAGTCACCGCCTACGGCCGTCGCGGGCACCAGGGCCGCCAAGCCTCCTCCGAGGAGAAGGAGGAACAGCAGGGGCTGCACCAGCATGAGGGCTGTCTGCGCGGGCTGGGCGAACATGCGCAGCAGGTTCCGCAGCACGAGGGCATGGACGGCGCGCAGCTCTCGTACCAGTGGGGATGCGGCTTCGGTGGGGGGAGGTGTCGCGGCCGGGGGCGGTACCGGGCGTTCCGCGGGCGCCGTCACCGGCCACCGCCGGCACCGGGGTCGGTGTGGGTGATGAGGCGGCCGGTGTGGTGGAAGAAGACGTCGTCCAAGGTGGGTTCCGTGAGGGTGATGGCGTGCACGCGGATGTCGCGGGCGGCCAGGGCGGCGCACAGCCGGGGGACCTGCCGCGCGCCCTCCGCCACGGCGACGGTCAGACCGGTCGGTCCCGCGACCGGGCGCAGGGCGAGGTCCTGCCGCAGCACGGCCGCCGCCGCGGTGTCGTCGGCGGTGCGTACGCGTACGTGGTCGTCGCCGATCGCGGCCTTCAGCGCCGCCGGAGTGCCGTGGGTGACGACACGGCCCCGGTCGAGGATGGCGAGACGGTCGCAGTGTTCGGCCTCGTCCAGGTAGTGCGTGGTGACGAAGACGGTGGTGCGCCGGTCGGCTCGGAGGCGGGCCAGGTGGTCCCAGACCTGGACGCGGGCGTGCGGGTCGAGGCCGACCGTGGGTTCGTCGAGGAAGAGCACGCCCGGTTCGTGGAGCAGGGCGCGGGCGATCTCCAGGCGGCGGCGCAGCCCTCCGGAGAGGGTGCGTACGCGGTCCCGGCGGCGCGCGGTCAGCTCGGTGAGTTCCAGGAGTGCCGCGCTGCGGGCACGGGCGCGGGCGCGGGACAGGCCGTACAGGCGGGCGTGGAGATAGAGGTTGCGTTCCGCGCTGAGGTCCGGGTCGACGGCGCTGTGCTGGAACAGCAGGCCGACGCCGCGCCGTACCTGCTGCGGCTGCGTACGGATGTCGGCCCCCGCCACGCGTGCGTGCCCCGAGGTGGGGCGGGCCAGGGCGCAGAGCATCGCGATGGTGGTGGTCTTGCCGGCGCCGTTGGGGCCCAGGAAGCCGAACGTCTCCCCGGCGCGTACGTGGAGGTCGACCCCGCGGACCGCCTCGGCGCCGGGATAGTGCTTGGTCAGGCCGTGGGCGCAGATCGCGTACGGGCCCGCGTCACCGGTGTGCTTCTTTTGACGTGGCACGCTCCACCCCGCAAGCTGGAAGAAGAGGGAAAAAACACCCTATATGTGGCATGTCGTCGTTGCCGCGACGGCCAGAGAGCAGGAGGAAGGTGAACCATGATGCGCCTGCGCTACACGCCTCCGAAGATCGTCAGGATCGGGCGAGTCGAAAAGCTGACCGGGCAACTGCGTCGGGGTGTTCCCGACTTGCTCGGCCACGGCAACATCCTCTGACCGATCCCAGGACAGGGGCGGGGCCGCCTCTGGCTCCGCCCCCGGCCATGGGGCGAGCTCAGGAGCGCGATGGCCGGCCAGTGCCTCACGGAATTCCCCGGGTGTTCCGGGCGGATCGCCGCCGGTACGGGCACCGTGGAACACACGTACGCGCCGTTCGACGCCCGCCGTGCCGACCACCGCCCTGGCAGCCGGGTCCGCCAGTGGGTTCCGGTGGGCGCCGCTCTCTCGGATGTTGTCCCGCAACCCGTACCCAACACCTTGCTCGCCCTCGCGGGCCCCTCGCCGCGTGAGCTGACGCCGGAGCGTGCGGAGCGGGTGATCCGGGACGTCGAGCGCGGCCAGTACACCGCGCTCCGCCGACTGCCCCCGGAACTCGCCGGTGCCGTCGCGACGCCCCGCCGTGTCGTACTCTTCCGCGGCGTGTGCAGCGCCGACCAGCTTTTCTTCCGTACGTCGGGCGGCTGGACACAGTGGTCCAGTGACCCTCGTGATCTGCTCGACGGCCAGCCGGAGTTCGACCACGAGACGCTGTGGCGTGCCTGCCGTGGCGAGGACGTATTCGTCTTCCCAGGAATGGACCGGCTGCTTCCCGGCCGCCTCGCGGTCGCGGACGGCTGGTCCGCGCGCGCCGAGACCTACGACGCCATCAGCCCACTCCCGCTGCCGCACCGCACCTCCCTGCGCCGGTACGCCGACCTCGCCTATGAGTTGCTGCTGGAAGAGACCCGCCCTTACGCGTACGCCGGTCACATCGGCGTCCTGCTCTCCGGAGGCGTCGATTCGGCCGTCGTGCTGGCCGCACTCGCCGACCACGGGGCCGATGTGACCGCGTATCACATGCACAGCGTCGACCCGCTCGCCGACGAGTGGCCACGCGCGCGTGAGGTGTGCCGCGGACTGTCGGTCCCTCTGGTGACGGTGGACCCGCCCGGTGAGGACGAGTCCTACTTCCCCGTCGGGCACGACCACCCGCTGCCCTTCAACCACGTCTGGTTCCGCCGCCTCGATCTGACGGCCCGCCGGATCGCCGAGGACGGGGTGCGGACGGTACTCAGCGGCCTGGACGGGGACGTCGTCTTCGGGCCGCTGCGCTACGGCCTGTACGACGTCGCGGTCGCGGACGTGCCGTGGCGCGAACGACGGGCCATGATCAACGGCCTGCTCAGTTCCCGGTGGGAGCTGAGCAGGGTCGCCCGCAGTATCCGCCCCGGCCACTCGCTCTACGACGACGCGGAAGCGACCGCCGAGACCGAGCGCGCGAGCGACTTCCTCGTCCCGGTTCCCGGCGCCGACGCCGAACGCTACGAACCGGACTCCGCAGCACAGGAGCACACCCTGAACATGACGGTCTGGCGGCCGTACGGCATCCACTGCGCCAAGCCCTGGGGCGGCAGGGAACTGCGCCGGCTGGCGGCCCGGCTGCCGAACGCCTACCGGGTGATCCCCCACGCCGGCCGGACCATCGACAAGCCCGTACTGCGTCTCGCCGCCGCCCGCCGGGGCCTTCCCTCCCTCGTGTGGCGGCACTACGGGCGGGACTGGCTCGGTTCGCCGGACGAGACGTGGTGCCTGCGCCATCCGGACGCCGTCGCGGACGTACTCGGCGGTCCCGACGCCCGGCTGACCGCTCTGGGCGTCGTCGATCCGCGCCGCCTGGCCGCCGTACTCGCCGACCCGCGCGCGTTGCGTCGCAACGCGGAGAATTTGCTGTGTACGGCCATGGTCGAGTTGTTCCTGCGCGACCTGGCGCACAAGCTCGCCCCGGTGCCGAGGGAGTGAACGCACCGCGCCACGGAGCGATGGGCACGCGCCGTGCTCCTGACCTCGCGAGAGGAGACCGAAATGCCGCTGATCCAACTGGCGGAGCAGACAGTCTTTGACCCCGCCGACGGTACGGGGGTGCTCCTGGACACCGCCGAGGGCGTCTACTTCGAGCTGAACCCCACAGCGACCCTCATGCTGGAGGCGGCCCTGCGCTGCGAGACGTACGACGAGGCCGTCCACGACCTCACCGAACGCATCGACGCCTCCGACGGTGAACTGCGCGAGGGCATCCGGTCGCTCGCCGCCCAGCTCTACGAGAGCCGTCTCACCGCCCCGGGCGACGGTCAGCCAGGGGCCGCGCCATGAAGTCCGGGGCGACCGCGGACTGGGCCTTCCTGCTCTGGGGCGACGACGCGGCCGGGCCCGTACCCCGTACGCCCCTCCCGGTGCGGCTGGCCGCCGCCGCGCACACGGCACGCGCGTTGCGGACCCTGAGAAGGCGCGGCTGGGGTGTGGCGCAGTCCCGTCTGCGGGATCTTCGAGTGCCCCCGGGCGCTCACCGCGACCTGCCGGAGGCGACAGCGATCCGCCTCGCCCGGCACGAGCTGCCCCACTGTCAGCTCGTGGTACGGCTGTTCGACCCCGACGCGCTCTGCCTGTCCAGGTCATTCGCGCTGGCCGTCCACTTGTCGGCACTCGGACTGCCGGCCGAGATTGTGATCGCCCGGCAGCGTTCGTCGATCGGCGCGCGGTTCGCCTTCCACTCCTGGACGGAACTGCACGGCGAGGTCCTCAACGACGTCCCAGCCGTCCAGAGCGGCCATACGGTGCTCCAACGGGTGGGGTGCGCCGCCCTTGTCTGAGCCCGTCCCGCGGCTTGGTGCCGCGTGGCTCTTGCGCCGGACGATGCCCGTGTAGTCCGCTGACCCCCATGGGAAAGAGGAGCATTGCCGCAATGACCACCGCCCTTGTCGCGGGGTCCCTTCTGACGGGCGTACCGAATGCCGGTGCGCAAGCCGCCGAGCATGGCGCCGACAGTCCGTCGCCACGTGCCGGGTCACCACTCGCTCCGGGGGTCGACCTGGACACCGTGACGATTCCGGAGTTACAGGCGCGCATGGCGGACGGTTCGCTGACCTCGTCGACGCTGACCCGGGCCTACCTGCGGCGGATCGAGAACATCGATCCCAAGATCCACTCGGTGCTGCGAACCAGCCCGACGGCCCTGCGCCAGGCGGCCGACAGCGACGCCAGGCACCGACGTGGTAAGACCCTTGGGCCGCTGGACGGCATCCCCGTTCTGCTCAAGGACAACGTGAACACCCGTGACATGCCGACGACGGCCGGCTCCCTCGCGCTCGCCGGGAGCCCACCCCCCACCGATGCCGCGCTGGTGACCCGGCTACGGAAGGCGGGGGCGGTGATCCTCGGCAAGACCAACCTGTCCGAATGGGCCAACTTCCGCGGCGCGAAGCCGACATCGGGGTGGTCGGCGGTGGGTGGACAGACCAACAACCCGTACGTCCTCGACCGGAATCCGTGCGGATCGTCGTCCGGCTCCGCCGCCGCGCTCGCCGCGTCGTTGTCGCAGGTGGCGATCGGCACCGAGACGGACGGCTCCATCGTGTGCCCGGCCGGGATGAACGGCGTCGTCGGCCACAAGCCCAGCCTCGGTCTGGTCAGCCAGTCGGGCGTGGTGCCGATCTCCGCCGAGCAGGACACTGCCGGGCCCATGGCGCGCAACGTGATCGACGCCGCGCTCACGCTCTCGGTGCTGAGTGATCGCGAGGGCTCACGTGGTGACGGCACTCGCCCTGGTCGCCTTGAAGGTCTCCCGGGCCTCCAAAGCCGCCCCGGACCGCCTGGCCTCCCGTCCAAGGACGCGGTGGCGGACCAGAGAGGCAGCGGCCTGCGCGGCAAGCGGATCGGCCTGTGGCGCCTGCCCTCGCTCGGATCCGACGTGGACGCGGTGATGACCCGTACGGCGAAGAAGCTGCGCAAGGCCGGAGCCGTGGTCGTCGAGGTGACACCCCCGTACCAGGCACGGCTCGCCGAGCTCGAATTCCCCGCGCTGCTCAGCGAGTTCCACCGGGACATCGACGCCTACCTCGGCACGCGCGAAGGACCCCGAAACCTCGCCGAGCTGATCGAGTTCAACCGCGCCCACCCCGGGGAACAGACCTGCTTCGCCGGCCAGGAGCTGTTCGAACAGGCCCTCGCCGCGCCGCCCACCACTGATCCCAAGTACCGGGCGACGCGCGCCGAATTGAAGGACCTCTCCCGGCGCTCCCTCGACGAGACCATGGCCGCCCACCGCCTGGACGCCATCGCCGCGCCCGCGAACCCGCCCGCCTGGACGACCGACTGCGCGCGCGGCGACAACGACGTCATCCCCTCCTCCACACCGGCAGCCGTCGCCGGATACCCGTCCCTCTCGGTGCCCGCCGGGTCCGTGCACGAACTGCCGGTCGGCCTGCTCCTGATGGCCGGTGACCACCAGGACGCCAAGCTCCTGTCTCTGGGAGCCGCGGTGGAGCACCGGCTGAAGGCCTGGCGAGCACCGCGGTACCTGCCGACGGTCGGGTCCGGCGCGTCACGGTGAACGCGGGGACGCGTGCGTGACGGGCCAGGGACAGAGAAGATGGAGCGTGCGGCGTGAGCCGAGTGCGCCCCGTCGGCTCCCCCCTGCCCTGGCCGTCGCTCTTCTCCAGCAGGGCCGCCAACGGGGTGTCGGCGCGCAGGTCGGAACGTTTTCGCCCTTGTTCGCACACCGGTCATCCAGCTGTACGGTTTTAAACGAAACCGGCGTTTAGCGATGCGCCCAAGCGTCTGTATATACCTTTTCATATTGTCGTACTTTCTTTCGCGGCCTTGTCACACCTTCCGGTTATGCACATAGCTGGGTGCTGCGACCACTTCCTCGCCCCGGGGTCCCCGATGGGCCCCGAGCAGGTTGACGGAGCCCCGCGCGCCGCCGACCAGGGAAGGGGTCGTCAAACCTCCATCAGAGGAGAGGTCATGAAGAAGGCTTACGAGGCGCCGGCGCTCGTCCGGCTCGGGACGTTCCGCAAGAAGACCGGGCTGCTGCAGAGCTCCGGCAATGACCGACTCGTCCTGAGCAAGAACTGACGACCGACCGTTTCTGAACCGACGTCATGACAGAACTGCACGAGAGTGCGGGGACGGGCCCCGGCGACGCGCACTTCACGGTCTTCAGCGACCGTGCGGACGCGGCCGCCGTGGCCCGCTCCTTCGCCCACCCCGGAGCACGCGTCCTCAAGCACTCCTCCGGCCGGCCGTGGCTGGTGGGGCAGTGGGACGACGAGGAGATCGTCACGGCGCGCGTCGGCCGCGCCGCCCTGGCCGTAGTCGGCTGCTGCCCCGTCGACACCGCTGAACTGGAGGCTCATGCGGGGCGGCTGCGCGATCCGGCGGAGCTGGACGCGTTGGCCCGCTCCCTGCCCGGCAGCTTCCACCTCGTCGCCGCCCTGGACCAGCAGCTCAGGGTGCAGGGCACCGCGTCCGGGCTCCGGCTGGTCTTCCACGCCGCCGTGGACGGCGTGCCGGTGGCCGCCACGCGCGCCGACGTCCTCGCCACCGCGCTGGGCCGCGACCCCGACGAGGAACAGCTCGCCGTCCGACTGCTGTGGCCGGTCCCCTACCCGCTCTTCGAGACGTCCCTCTGGCGCGGTGTCACCGCTGTTCCGCCGCAGGACGCGCTGATCGTCGCCGCGGACGGGCGGACCGTACGCCACAAGCGGTGGTGGTCCCCGCCGGAGCCGGTCCGTACGCTCGCCGACGGCGCCCCGCTGGTCCGCGAGGCCCTCGCCGCGGCCGTCGACGTCCGTACCCGCCAAGGCGGCGTGGTCAGTTGCGACCTGTCCGGCGGCCTGGACTCCACCTCCATCTGCTTCCTGGCCGACCGGTCCCCCGCCAAGGTGGTGGCCAGCACCTGGCCGGGGCGCGACCCCGCCGACACCGATCTGTACTGGGCCGAGCAGGCGACGCAACACCTGCCGGACGTCGAGCACGTGGTGTGGGACGCGGACGCCTCACCGCTGGTCTACGACGATCTCCTGGGCATCGACGACCTGCTCGACGAACCGACCATCGGCGTCATGGACCGTTCGCGGGTGCTGCACCATCTGCCGAGAATGGCGGAGCTGGGCAGTCGGCTGCACCTGACGGGCATCGGCGGCGACCACGTGGCCTGGTGCTCCGAGGCGTACTACCACCGGCTGGCGCGCGGCCGCCCGCGGTTCGCGCTGCGGCAGCTGCGCGGCTTCCGGGCCCTGTGGCAGTGGCCGCTCGGCGCGACGGTCCGCGCCCTGGCCGACTCCCGCCCGTACGGGAAGTTCCTCGCCGACGCCGCCGGTCAGCTGCGCGACCCGCTCCCCGCCACGGTCACCACCAGCCTCGGCTGGGGCATGCCCCCACGCCTCTTCGACTGGGTCACCCCCGACGCCGAACGCCTGGCCGTGCGGGCACTGCGAGAGGCCGCTTCGACAGTCGCTCCGCTCCACCCCGACCGCGGCCTGCACACCGATCTGGAACAGATCCGCTCGTGCACGCGCATCATCCGCCAGTGGGACCGCATGGCGGCCCGCGCCGGTGTACCGATGGCATCGCCGTTCCTGGACGACCGCGTCATCGAGGCGTGCCTCGCGATCCGGCCGGACGAACGCGTCACGCCCTGGGCGTACAAGCCCGTCCTCACCACCGCGATGCGCGGCATCGTGCCCGAGGCGTGCCTGCGGCGCACCACGAAGGCCGCCGCCTCCATGGACGCCGCCGACGGACTGCGTCGGCACCGCGCCGATCTGCTGACGCTGTGGGAGAACTCCCGGCTGGAACAGCTCGGCCTGGTCGACGGCGACGCGCTGCGCCGCCTCGCGCAGCGGCCCTCCGCCCCCGGGCTGCGCGACGCCATCCTCTACTCCACCATCGCCACCGAAGTATGGCTGCGTGGCCTCTCCCCCGCGCGTACCCGCTAGGCCCGCCACCGGAGAAAGGCAGTCACCCACCATGGCACTGCGGTTCGACCCCGATGTCTCCACCGCGGAGACCGACTACGGCACAGTCCTCCTGGACCAGCGCAGCGGCGACTACTGGGAGCTCAACCCCACCGGAACCCTGGTCGTGAAGACCCTTCTCGACGGCGGCGGGGAAGCGGCGGCCGTCGACGCGCTCGTCACGGAGTTCGACATCGGCCGGGCCCGCGCGGAGCAGGACGTCGCGGCTCTCGTGCGGGAACTGCGCGAGTCGGGGCTCGCCTCATGACGACACCGAGCGCCTTGGAGCGGCCCACCGGCGTCCCCTTCCTCCGGCGCGTGGCCGCCCGCCTCGTGCTGCTCCCGGCCGTCGCGCTCTCGTTGCTGCCCCCGCGCCGGATCCGCGCCGTCCTCGGTGTCGTACGCCGGGGAGCCACGCCGGCCACCGCCGTGCAGGCGAAGAACGCCCGGGACGCGATGTGCGCGGTCAGCCTGCTCTGCGCCGGCCCGAAGGGGTGTCTGCCCCGCTCTCTGGGCGCGGCCCTGCTCTGCCGCCTGACGGGCGGTTGGCCCACATGGTGCACCGGGGCGAGCGTGGTGCCTCCCTTCAACGCGCACGCCTGGATCGAGGCGGAGGGCCGGCCCATCGGCGAACACATGCCCGACGACTACTTCGCGCGGCTGCTCGCGGTGGCGCCCCTGACCGCGAACCGGCCGCCGCGCCCATGACGGACCCCCGGACGGAGGCGCCGGACCGCTCGACACGGGCCGCGGTGGCCACCATGTACCGGCTCACCACCGGGCATCGGGCCTCCATCGTCGTGGCCACGGTGCTCACCCTCGTGGGTTCCGTCCTCGGGCTCGCCCAGCCTCTCGTCGCCAAGCAGATCGTGGACGCGGGCGGCCACGGAAGGGCGTACTGGCCACTGCTGCTCCTCCTGGCCGCGCTGTTCATCGGCGAGGCGGCCACCGGCGCGGTCGGCCGCTTCGTCCTGGAACGCATGGGTGAGAGGGTCGTACGCCAACTCCGCCACGGTCTGGTCGCGCGACTGCTGCGGCTGGAGATGCGGGAGTACGACCGCCACCGCACCGGTGATCTGATCTCCCGCGTGACCGCCGACACCACCTTGCTCAGGGAGGTGGTCTCGCAGGCTCTCGTCGACCTCGTCACAGGAGCCCTCGTCGCGGCCGGCGCGATCGCCCTGATGATGTGGATCGATCCGTTGCTTCTTGTCCTGGTCGCCCTGACCGTGGCCACCGCGGCCGCGGTCGTGGCCTCACTGCTGAAGGGCATCCGCGCCGCCTCCGAGCACATGCAGAGCTCCGTCGGCGCGATCGCCGCCGACCTGGAGCGCGCTCTCGGCGCGCTGCCGATGGTCCGCGTCCACCGGGCCGAGGACCGCGAGGCACAGCGCGTCGGTGAACGCATCGACTCCGCCCACGACGCGGGCGTACGGACCGCGAAGCTCGCGTCGCTGATGAGCCCGGCGGTCGAGCTCGCGGTCCAGGGCTCCTTCCTGCTCGTCCTGGTCATCGGCGGCCTGCGCGTCACCGGCCACGCCAACTCCCTCGGCGACCTGGTGGCTTTTCTGCTGTACGCCTCCTACCTCGTCCTGCCCCTGTCGTCGGTGTTCCGCGCGGTCGGCCTGATCCAGCGCGGCATGGGCGCCTACCAGCGCATCGAACAGGCCCTGAACCTCCCCGTGGAGCCCTCGCCCCCCGGGCGCCCGACCGCGCGGGCGCGCACGTGCGTGGCGGCCGGGCAAGCCGCTTCGCACAAGGAGGCCGCCCTCGCGCTGCGGGACCTCACCTTCGGCTACGACCCCGACCGGCCGGTCCTGCGCGGCGTCACCTTCTCGGTTCCGCACCGGAGCCAGACCGCCCTGGTCGGCCGGTCGGGCGCCGGGAAGAGCACGCTCTTCGCTCTGGTGGCCAGGTTCTACGAACCGGACTCCGGAGACGTCCTCTTCGCCGGGCGGCCCGCCACCGAACTGACCCGCGCGCAATGCCGTGAGCGGATCGCCGTCGTCGACCAGAGCACCCATGTCGTGCACGGCACCCTGCGCGACAACATCACCTACGCCGTGCCCGACGCCCCCGAGGACGAGGTGCGGCGCGTCATCGAGCTGGCCCGGCTGGACGATGTCGTACGACGGCTGCCGGGCGGCCTGTCCGGCATGCTCGGCGACCGGGGCAACACTCTCTCGGGAGGCGAGCGCCAGCGCATCGCCCTGGCCCGCGCCCTGCTCGCCCGTCCCGAACTCCTCCTCCTCGACGAGCCCACCTCTCACCTCGACGCCATCAACGAGACCGCGCTCACCACGGTGATGAAGGACGTCGCGCGGGAATGCGCCCTGTTGGTGATCGCCCACCGGCTCTCCACCGTCCGGCACGCCGACCAGATCGTCATCCTGGACCACGGGCGCGCCACCGCGGGCGGAGGTCACGAGGAACTCCTCGACGGCAGCCCGCTGTACCGCGAACTGGCGGCCGGACAGATGCTCCGCCCGCGCACGAGACTCTGAGCCGAGGCTCGTATCGGGCGGCACCGTCGGCCGAAGCGCTCAGGCCTCGTCGCCGCTCGCCAGCGTGGCCCAGAACATCTCCTCGTAGCGCTGCACCAGCCGCCCATAGCGCAGGTGCGCCGCTGTGACCCGGCCCCGGTCGAGGCCCGCCTGCACCGCGGCGAGCGCCAGCCGGTCCAGCTCCGGCGCGGGTTCGGCGAAGAGGTCGAAGAACCCGCAGGCCTCGTCGCCGAAGCCGTGCCGTTCGCGCAGCGCCCGGGCGATCGTCGCGCAGCAGCCGCCCCAGGAGGCGAAGTTGGCGGTGAGCGCGAGGACGACATCGGCCGGTTCGCCGTTCAGCGCGAGCCAGGCGGCATAGGCGGGGTAGGCCTGGCAGCCCGCCCGCGGTTCGTACGTCGCCGCTTCGTCCCGGCTCACCCCGCAGGCCGCGAGCAGCGGGACGAGCCGTGCCTGGGCGAGCGTCTCGCCGTCGGCCAGGGCGTCGAAGAAGGCCGCCGACTCCGGGTCCTTGGCCTCGGCCGCCCGCCCGGCCAGGTGCTGGAAGGAGCGGCGGTCGGCGGGGATGACGTGCCGCTGCTCCAGGGCGAGCACCGCGAGCGTGCGGGGCGCGGCCGTGCCGTCCGCGATGCGCGGGACGAGCGGGTTGGCGTCCGGGGCGAGCGCGAGGCGGGCGGACGTGCTCCGCAGGAGTTCGTGTGCCGTCGGGGTCATCGCACGCACCTTCCGCTGGGCGGGAACTTCTCGGTACGCCTGCTAGTTTCTACTCTGTTGTAGAAATTGGCGAGGCCGCGGACGCGCACACAGCGACCGGGGCCGACGCCGTGCACCCCTGATACATCGATACGTTTATGGAGTTCCCCATGGCCCTGTGGGACCGCGTCAAGGAATCCGCATCGACGATGCAGACCCAGCTGATGGCGAAGAAGAACGACCTCAAGAGCGGCGCCTTCCGCGACGCGAGCATGGCGATGTGCGCCCTGGTGGCGGCCGCCGACGGCACCGTTGATCCCGCCGAGCGCCTGCGCGTGGCCCAGCTGATCGGCACGAACGAGGTGTTGCAGAACTTCCCGGCGGACGACCTGCGCCGCCGCTTCGACGCTTGTGTCGACAAGCTGACCGCCGACTTCGCGTTCGGCAAGGTGAGCGTCCTCCAGGAGGTCGCCAAGGCGAAGAAGAAGCCCGCGGAGGCCCGCGCGGTCATCCAGATAGGCATCGTCATCGGCGGCGCCGACGGCGACTTCGACAAGGACGAGCAGGCCGTGGTGCGCGAGGCGTGCTTCGCGCTCGACCTGCCGCCGCACGAGTTCGACCTGTAGCCGCCGCGGCGCGGGGCCGGTTCAGAGCGGCGTGGCCGCGCGCAGGATGAGGACCATCGTGACCGCGGAGTTCGCCGAGGACATCGCGGACACGGCGGTGCCGAACGCCGCGCACCACAGGGCGAGACCCACCGCCGTGAACAGGGAGGGGCGCGTGCGGGCGGCGGGCGCCGGGGCGAGCAGCGCGGCGACGCGGCGCGGCACGGGCCCCGGCGCGGCGAGCCCCGCGAGGGTCGGCGCGGGCACGCCCCGTGAGACCAGGGCGGCCTTGCCGATCGCGCGGGCGACGACCCGCCGGTCCCGCACGGCCCGCGCCGCCGCCTCGTCGGCCCACCGTTCCGCGGTGAAGGCGACGGAGGTGCGCAGCGGCCGCAGGAACGGATTGGCGCGGGCCGCCAACTGCGTGACCAGCAGGTGCCGGTGGTGCCGTGCGGCGAGGTGGGCCCGCTCGTGCGCGAACAGCGCGCGCCGCTCGGGGGCCGCGAGCCGGGCCAGCATGCCGGTGGTGACCACGACACGGCCGCCGCCGCGCGAGGGAAGCGCGTACGCGTACGACGTGTCGTCGGCAAGCACGGCGACGGACGTGCCGGGCAGCCCTTCCAGGGCGCGGCGCCCCCGGTGGCGTACGCGCGCGTGCCGCCACAGGGTGCGCGCGCACGCGGCGCACACGGCGAGGAGCGCGGGGATCGCGGCCTTCCCCGCGACCTCGTCGAAGGGGACGGCGGCGCGCACCTCGGGGTCGGACCAGCCGTCCGGCAGGGGATTTCCCGGCAGCTGGGCGGTGCCGACGACCATGAGGAGCGCCAGGCAGAGCGTGCTGCACACGGCCATCACTCCGGCGACGGCGGTGAGCACACGCGTGGCGGTGCGCGGGTGGAGGTGCTGCTCGGCGAGGCGGGCGACCGGCCAGGCGGTCAGCGGCAGCACGAGCGGCAGGAAGACGAAGACGCCCATCAGGCAGGAGCTCCCATCGGGTGTCAGTCGTCCGTCTCGGCGCCCGCCCGCCCGAGCAGCTCGCGCAGGAGCTGCTCGTCGTCGGGCGTCAGCGTCGTGACGAAGCTGGCGAGGACCGCCTCGCGGTCGCTCTCGCCGTCGAGCACCTTGCGCATGCGGAAGGCCGCGAGGCCCGCCTCGTCGGAGGAGGACGTCCACGCGAAGGACCGGCCCGCGCGCTCGCGGGTCACCACGTCCTTGGCGAGGAGGCGCGTCAGGATCGTCATCACGGTGGTGTACGCGAGGTCGCCGCCGATCCGCTCCTGCACCCAGGCGGCGCTGACCGGGCCGCGGGCGGCGTGCAGCGCGGCGAGCACCTGCTGCTCCAGCTCGCCCTGCGCGCGGCGGCGCAGGCGTGGCCGGCGCTCCTCGCGCTCCTCGTGGTGCTTCATGCCCGGGCTCCCTCCGGCCTCTCCATGCTCCGCGGCGGCCCGGGAGCGCCACATCGTAACGGGCCCGAGCCGCCCCACCCACTTCTACATTCCTGTAGATTCTACGGAACCACCATCCGGAACGAAGCAGCACCCGGAACAACGAATCAGTACCCAGAACTCGGATCTCAGGAGGACATCGTGGGAGTTTCCCTGGCCAAGGGCGGCAACGTCTCGCTCAGCAAGGAGGCCCCGGGCCTCACCGCCGTACTGGTCGGCCTGGGCTGGGATGTGCGCACCACGACCGGCACCGACTACGACCTGGACGCCAGCGCGCTGCTCTGCGACGACTCCGGCAAGGTCGTCTCCGACCAGCACTTCATCTTCTACAACAACCTGACGAGCCCGGACGGTTCCGTCGAGCACACGGGCGACAACCTCACCGGTGAGGGCGAGGGCGACGACGAGGCCGTGAAGGTCAACCTCGCTCAGGTGCCCGCCCAGATCACGAAGATCGTCTTCCCGGTGTCGATCCACGACGCCGAGAACCGCGGCCAGAGCTTCGGCCAGGTCCGCAACGCCTTCATCCGCGTGGTGAATCAGGCGGACGGCGTGGAGATCGCGCGTTACGACCTCTCGGAGGACGCGTCGACGGAGACCGCCATGGTCTTCGGCGAGCTCTACCGCCATGGCGCGGAGTGGAAATTCCGTGCGGTCGGCCAGGGTTATGCCAGTGGGCTGCGGGGCATCGCGACGGACTTCGGCGTGCATGTCTGATCGCGGCCTCTGACGGCATCCGGCCGCGAGCCTTGAGGAGGCAGGTCATGTACGGCGACCAGGAGACGGTGCGCAAGATCCTGACGGAGCTGGGCGACACCTGGGCGGTCGTGGGCCTGTCCGGCAACCGCGACCGGGCGGCGTACGGCGTCGCGGCCGTCCTGCGGCGCTTCGGCAAGCGCGTCGTGCCGATCCACCCGAAGGCCGAGACGGTCCACGGCGAGCAGGGCTACGCGTCCCTGTCCGCCGTGCCGTTCCCGGTCGACGTGGTCGACGTGTTCGTCAACAGCCACCTGGCCGGCCAGGTGGCCGACGAGGCCGTGGCGGCCGGCGCGAAGGCCGTGTGGTTCCAGCTCGGCGTGATCGACGAGTCGGCGTACGGACGGACGCGTGCGGCGGGCCTCGACATGGTCATGGACCGCTGCCCCGCCATCGAGATCCCGCGGCTGGGCTGAGCGACCGACGCGCCGGGGCCGACCCGACCCGCGCCCTCAGAACCGCCTCTCGGGCCAGTCGAGCAGGCGCGCCCCGATCACCGCGGTCTGCAGCGTGTAGCGGTGCACGGAATCCGACGGGTTGGCGCCGGTGAGCTTGTGGATGCGTTCCAGGCGGTACGTCAGGGCGCGCACGCTCAGCGCCAGCCGTCGGGCGGCCTCCGCCGCGACGCAGCCCGAGTCGAAGTACGCGGCGAGCGTGTCGATGAGCGGCTGCGCTCCGCCGCGGGCCTTCTGCAGCGGGCCGAGCGTGTTGAGCACGAGGTCGGCCATGGCCTGCCGGTCGCGGGTCAGGACGGGGTAGACGAGCAGGTCGGCCGCGCGCAGCACGGGTCCGTCGAGCTCCAGACGCTCCGCGAGGTCCAGGGCGTTGAGGGCCTCCTCGTACGACTGGACGACGCCGCCGGGGCCTGGCTGCGGGCGGCCGATGGCGACGCGGCCGCCGTCGGTGGCGGCGTACGCCTGTTTGGCGAAGAAGGCCAGGACCTCGTCCTGGTCGCCGGGGGCGACGCACACCAGGCGGCCGTCCTTGGTGGTGAGCAGGATGCTGCGGTCGCCGAAGCGGCCGATGAGGGCCCGCTCGACCTCGCGGGGGACGGCGTGCCCCTCCTCGTACCCGTCCCGGCCCTCGGCGACGGCGACCGCGTGTTCGTAGGAGAGACGCAGTCCGAAGCGTTCCGCGCGTTCGGCGAGCAGGCCGAGGTCGCTGCGTCCGTAGAGCAGGTCGTCGATGAACTCCCGCCGCGCCGCCTCCTCTTGGCGTACGGCGAGGCGTTGGGCACGTTCGTAGCCCTCGGCGAAGGCGTCCACGGCCTGCTCCGCGGCGGCCAGCGCACTGTCGGCGGAGACCGTGGCCCCGGCGGGCCAGTGGGCGCGCGTGGCCGCGAGGTGCGCGCCGACCAGCGCCCGGAGGCCGAGACCCGCGTCGGCGGCCCGCTCCCCCAGTGCGCGCCGCGAATCAAGCTCGTCGCGGGTCAGGCGCCGCCCTGTCGACGAGGCGGCGGCGAGGATGCGGGCATAGCCGTCGAGATACTCCTCCGGTATGTCCTGCCCCGTCATGCCCGCCCCTGTCCGTCGCTTGCTGAACCGTTGATGTCTTTTGATCTCTTTCTAACGCATGGCGGGTCGACGTCACGCACGGCGGGTCGACCTCACGCATGGCGGGGTCGACGGGCGGAACCGGCGGCCGGAACAATCCGCGGCCACCGGCCGTTGGACGGGTCATGCCTCTGACTGGAGAGTACGACCCCGGTACGTGGGACTGGGCGAGCAAGCAGGCCGAGTTGTACGAGAGCTCCGGCGGCACCGACGGCACGACGATTATGGGCAAGCCCGTCGTTGTGCTGACGTCGGTCGGCGCCAAGAGCGGAAAGCTGCGGAAGAACCCCCTGATGCGCGTCGAGCACGACGGGGAGTACGCGGTGGTGGCGTCCAAGGGAGGCGACCCCGCGAACCCGTCCTGGTACCACAACCTCGTCGCCCACCCGCATGTCGAACTGCAGGACGGCCCGGTGAAGAAGGACTACCGCGCTCGCCTCGCCACCGGCGAGGAGCGCCGGGCCTGGTGGGAGCGGGCGGTTGCGGTGTGGCCGGACTACGGCGACTACCAGAAGAAGACGACGCGCGAGATCCCGCTCTTCATCCTGACGCCGTTCGAGGCTGAGTGAGTGCCTGAGCGGTGTCTGAGTGACCGTCCGGGACGCGTGGCCGTGGGATGCCTCAGCGACTGGGTGAAAGCCCGTGTCCTCGCGCAACCTCTTCTGTAGCGGGCCAGTTGACCCGGCGTCGGCATCCGAACCGGTGCCGGGTCATCCAGAGAAGGAGCGCTCAGCGAAATGAGCTCTACGAACGCGAAGGTGCTGGCCGGGTCGGTGCTGACCTTGGCCGCGACGGGCATGACGGTCACCCTCGCCATGGCCGACGAGTCGCCCCAGGGCAGCGACTCGCAGAGCGTCGAAATCATTCGTGACGTCTGTCCCACCGTTCAGGACATCGACGTCATCGTCCCCGCCGAGGTGCTGGACGAGGCTCGCGCCTTCCAGTGCAACGAGATCCGTCAGAAGTCTCATTACGAGGACGAGTCCGGCGGGCCCGCGCTGCCGCTTCTGGGAACGGTCCAGAACTGACGCCGACGCCGCCCCGGCCGCGCGACGGCCGGGCGCTCCTCCGGTCGCCCCCGGTGCTCACGGCTCCTGTCCGCGCCGACGCGCCCGGTACGCACGCAAGTTCGCCGCGTTCCCGCACGTCTTCACGTCATGCCACACCCCGCTGTTGTTCCGGGACCGGTCGTAGAACGCCACCCGGCACAGCGGGTTGCGGCAGGTCTTGAGGCGGCGCGCGGTGTCCGTTCGCTGAGCGTCGTACGTCGCCGCGAGGGCCAGCGTGACGAGGTGGTCCGCGCCCGTGCCG
This sequence comes from Streptomyces sp. NPDC003032, assembly GCF_053591415.1. Classification (NCBI taxonomy): domain Bacteria; kingdom Bacillati; phylum Actinomycetota; class Actinomycetes; order Kitasatosporales; family Streptomycetaceae; genus Streptomyces; species Streptomyces sp. NPDC003032. Next base: position 46,460 of record NZ_JBSFTT010000015.1, read on the forward strand.
TGCGGCTCCAGGCGTACGAAGCCGTCCTCGCCCAGGCGCAGCGCGGCCTCGCCGGAGTGTGCCGCGACCGGCGCCAGGGTCCCGGTCTCGCCCTGCCCCTGCCCCTCCCCCGCCACGAGTCTTCCCAACGTCTCGCGGAACGAGCGCAGTTCACGCGGCCCCTTGGCGTCCAGGGTGACGCGCGGCGTGGCCCGGCCGGTGGCCGCCGCCCACTCGGCGGCGGCCTCATCCACCCATGACTGCGCCTCGGTGAGTCCGTCGAGCAGGTCGGGGTGCGGGGGCGCACCGGCGGCGACCGTGTTGAGCAGGTCCTGGACGAGGCCGAGGCCGCCGGGCGCGGGCTCCAGGCCGTACCGCGTGGTCGCGGACCAGGTCATCGTGGATCACTCTCCGGGGGGGGCGGACGGACCCCCACTCTTTCACGCGGACCGCACGCCCCTCTCACACCAGAGCGTCCAGGCGTGAGGCGTCGTACGGCACCGCCTCGTCCAGGCGGCCGGTGAGCGCCTTGGTGGGCCACTCGGGGTCGGCGACCAGGGCGCGGGCCACGGCGACGAGGTCGAACTCGTCGCACTCCAGGCGGTCGAGGAGCGGGCCGATGCCGGTGACGCCGGACCGCTGGGTACGGCCCGGCGCCCCGGCGAACTGCTGGGCGAGGCCGACGGAGCCCACGGTGATCGACGGCTTGCCGGTCAGCTTCTTCGCCCAGCCCGCGAGGTTCAGTTCGCTGCCGTCGAACTCGGGGAGCCAGTAGCGCCGCGTGGAGGCGTGGAAGGCGTCCACGCCCGCCGCGGCGAGCGGTGTGAGCAGGCGCTCCAGTTCGTCCGGGTCCTCGGCGATGCGGGCGTCGTAGTGGTCGGTCTTCCACTGCGAGAGGCGGAACAGGACCGGGAACCCGGGCGAGACCGCGGCGCGCACGGCGGCGACGATCTCGGCGGCGAACCGCGAGCGGGAGGCGTGGTCCCCGCCATAGGCGTCGTCGCGGGTGTTGGTGCCGTGCCACAGGAAGGTATCGATCAAGTAGCCGTGCGCGCCGTGCAGTTCGACGCCGTCGAAGCCGATGCGCTCGGCGGTGGCGGCCGCCTCGGCGAAGGCCTCGACGACCGCGTCGATATCGTCGAGCGTCATGGCCCGGCCGTGCGGGCGCCCGTCGAGGCCGACCCCCGACGGCCCCTCCGCGGGGACGCCGAGCGGCGGGACGGCGTCGGTGCGGGCCACGCCGGTGTGCCACAGCTGAGGCATGATCCGGCCGCCCGCCTCGTGCACGCGCTCAGCCACCCGTGCCCACCCGGCCAGAGCCTCCTCGCCGTGGAAGTGCGGCACGCGGTCATAGGCGGCGGCCGCCTCCCGCCCCACGTAGGTGCCCTCGGTGACGATCAGCCCGGCACCGCCCGCGGCGCGCCGCGCGTAGTACGCGGCGACGTCCTCGCCGGGCACGCCCCCCGGCGAGAAGCGCCGGGTCACGGCGGCCATCGCGATGCGGTTGCGCAGCGTCAGGCCGCCGAGTGTGAAGGGCTGCCCCAGAAGGCGTGCGGCACGGGACCGTGAAGAGGCTGGAAAAGTCGAAAGGGCGTCCATGGGCATGGCCTGCTCCTCTGCTCTTGAGCACGAGATCTTGAAATAAGCGTAATGCCTTTGCCTATGTCGCATGCGCCCGGCGTGAGTCTGGCCTCGGTCCGGGGACGTGACGTGTGCCGCAAACGGCGCGCGCCTGTTGTGGGCGGCGGCCGGAACTGATCAGGTACGTCCATGACGACCGGGTACTTCACGTCCGTCGACGATGTCGCGGCCCGCCTGTCCGAGACCGGGTATCTGGCCTCGCCGGCGGTCGCCACCACCGTCTTCCTGGCCGACCGGCTCGGCAAGCCCCTGCTGGTGGAGGGCCCGGCCGGTGTCGGCAAGACCGAGCTGGCGAAGGCCGTCGCCCAGGTCGCGGGCGCACGCCTGGTCCGGCTCCAGTGCTACGAGGGCGTCGACGAGTCCCGCGCGCTGTACGAGTGGAATCACGCCAAGCAGCTGCTCCGCATCACCGCCGGGCGCGACGAGTCGTGGGACGAGACGCGCACGGACATCTTCAGCGAGGAGTTCCTGCTCGCGCGCCCGCTGCTCACGGCGATCCGCGGCGACGAACCGAAGGTCCTGCTGATCGACGAGACCGACAAGGCCGACGTCGAGGTCGAGGGCCTGCTCCTCGAAGTGCTGAGCGACTTCCAGGTCACGGTGCCGGAGCTGGGCACGATCAGCGCGGAGCGGCGCCCGTTCGTCGTGCTCACCTCCAACGCGAGCCGGGAACTGTCCGAGGCGCTGCGCCGCCGCTGCCTCTTCCTCCACATCGGCTTCCCCGAGGAGGAGTTGGAGCGGCGCATCGTGCGGATGAAGGTGCCCGGACTCGACGAGGCGCTCACCGAGTCGGTGGTGCGGGTGGTCGGCGCGCTGCGCGCGATGGACCTGCGGAAGGTGCCGTCGGTCGCCGAGACCATCGACTGGGCGCGCACCCTGCTCGCGCTGGGCGCCGACACCCTGGACGAGACGGTCGTACGCGACAGCCTCGGCGTCGTCCTCAAGCACCAGGACGACGTACTGAAGGCGGCCGCCAAGCTGGATCTGGACGCCGTGTGACAGCGCCGCCCGACGGGCTTGCCGGGGCGGACACCGCCGGCCCGGTCACCGGCCGGCTCACCGGTCTCGTCAAGGCGCTGCGCTCCCACGGCCTGCGCATCGGCCCCGGTGAGACCGTCGACGCGGCCGCCGCGTTGGAGGCGCTCGGCCTCGCCGACCGCGAGCGCGTCCGGGAGGGGCTGGCCGCCGCGCTGCTCCACCAGGAGAGCCAGCGGGCGGTCTTCGACCCGGTCTTCGACCTCTACTTCCCGCTGGGTGTCGGCTACTTCCCACCGAGGGGTGCCGGCGCGCCCGACACCAAGAGCCCCGAGGGTGCCGGACCCGACCGCGACGCGCTGCGTGAACGCCTCGTCGCCGCGCTCGCGGCGAACGACCAGGCGCTGCTCGGGCAGTTGGCGGGCGAGGCGGTGGACGGCTTCGGCGGCTACGGCTCGCCGCAGGGCTCGGACGGCTGGTCCTCCTACCAGACCCTGAGCCGGCTGCGGCCGGAGACACTTCTCGCACGTGTCCTCGCCGCCCGGCGCGCGGGCTCCGGCGGGGAGTCCGCCGCGGACGCCGCGTTCACCGACCGCCTGGAGGCCGACGAGATCCGGCGCCGCATCGAAGGGTTCCGCGAGCGCGTACGGACCGAGGCGCGCCGCCGGGTCGCCGAGCGGCGCGGCACACAGGAGATCGCCCGCCGCGCCGTGGCGACCACCGCCGACCGGGTCGACTTCCTGCTCGCGGGCCGCGCCCACCTGGACGAACTGCGCAGGGCCGTGCACCCGCTGGCCCGCAGGCTCGCGACCCGCCTGGCCGCCCGCCGCAGACGCGCCGCGCACGGCACCATCGACCTGCGCCGCACCCTGCGCGGCTCCCTGTCGACCGGCGGTGTGCCGATGCGGCCGGTGCTGCGCCGCCGCCGTCCCGCGCGCCCCGAGCTGGTGCTGCTCTGCGATGTGTCCGGTTCGGTGGCGGGCTTCGCGAACTTCACGATGCTGCTGGTGCAGGCGCTGCACGACCAGTTCAGCAAGGTGCGTGTGTTCGCGTTCGTCAACCGCGTCGACGAGGTGACCGGGCTGCTCACGCACGGCTCCGCGGACCCGGCCGGCCTCGGCGGCCGCATCCTCGGTGAGGCCGCGGTGACGGGTTGGCACGGCAGCAGCGACTACGGCACGTCCCTGGGCGAGTTCGCGGAGCGCCACCTCGACGCGGTCGGCCCGCGCTCCACGGTCTTCGTCCTCGGGGACGCCCGCACGAACATGAGCGACCCCAACCTTCCGGCGCTGCGGGAGATCGCCGGGCGGGCCCGCCAGGTGTACTGGCTCAACCCCGAGCAGCGCTCGCAGTGGTCGACCGGGGACTCGGCGGCGTACGCGTACGCGGAACTGGTCGAGATGCACGAGTGCCGTAACGCCCGGCAGCTCAGCGCGCTGATCGGGCGGCTGCTGCCGGTCTGATGTCCGGGCCGGAGCCTGGGTCAGGACCGGCCCGGCCCGGCCGTCAGCTCGTCGGCGACGCTCTTGTCCAGGGCGACGCGGACGAGCGCCGCCGCCAGGGCCGCGGGGTCCGCGTCCGCGGCCAGGCGCATCAGGTCGTCCGGGTCGTCGGGCAGACCGAGCCGCCGCGCGCCTTGCAGGGCCTTGTCCCCCAGGCAGGGCGCCACGCCCGGCCACACCCGCTGGACCTCGCGCAGGAAGATGTCGGTGCCCGTCGGCCCGAGGCCGGGCACCTCCTGGAGCCGCCGGCGCAACACCTCGTCGTCGTCGCCCGCCTCGTCCCTCAGGCGGCGCAGGTCGCCCCCGTACTCCCGCAGGACCAGTTCGGCGCCGTCACCGAGCTGGGTGGCGGTGCGCTCGTCGTAGCGGCGGTAGCCGCCGCGGCCCAGCGCGTCGACCCGCTCCTGCCAGGTCGCCGACGTCATGCGGCGCGCGTCGCGCAGTCCGGCGGCGAAGAGTTCGCGGGCGGCGGCCACCGCCGTGGTGCTGCGGATGCGGGCGCTGAGCAGTACGGACAGGACAAGGAGTTGGTACAGCGGCTGCGGGGTGTCCCGCAGCCGGATGCCGGCGTCCTGGGCGTAGGTGCGTCCCTGGCTGTCGAGCAGGGCGCGGACGACGGCCCGGCCGCTGCTGTGCCGGTCGGTCATGGTTCTCCTCCCGATCGGGTCCTCTCCCTGGTCATCATGGCCGACGTGTGCGTGTCCGGCGCCCGGGTACACAGCCCCCTTGACCTCGGGAAAGGAAAAACTTGTGGCTGTGAGCCGGAAGAACGTATTCGTGATCGGCCTGGACGAGGCCAATCTGCCCACGCTGAACGCCATCCCGCACGCCCGGGACTACGCGTTCCACCCCCTGCTCACGATCGAGGAGCTTCAGGGTGGCGAGGTCTCCGTACCGGACCTCATGGAGAAGGCGCGGAAGGTGCTCGATTCGTTCGACGGCAGTATCGACGCGATCGTCGGCTACTGGGACTTCCCGGTGAGCACGCTCGTGGCGATGCTCGGCGACCGGTACGGCACGCGCAGCACCAGCCTGGAGTCGGTCGTCAAGTGCGAGCACAAGTACTGGAGCCGCCTCGAGCAGCAGAAGGTGGTCGACGAGCACCCGCGCTTCGGGCGGGTCGATCTGGACGCCGAGACGCCGCGGCCCCCTGAGGGCGTGCGCTTCCCGATGTGGCTCAAGCCCGCCCTTTCGTACTCCTCCAAGCTGGCCTACAGCGTGCGGGACGAGAAGGAGTTCGACGCGGCCGTGGCGAAGATCAAGGAGGGGATCGGCACGGTCGGCCGGCCCTTCGAGTACATCCTCGAACAGATCGACCTGCCCGAGGAGATGGCGGGGATCGGCGCGCAGGTCTGTCTCGCCGAGGAGGCGCTCTCGGGAATCCAGGTCGCGGTCGAGGGGTACGTCCACCGGGGCGAGGTCACCGTCTACGGCGTGCTCGACTCCATCAACTACCCGGACTCCTCGTGCTTCCTGCGCCACCAGTACCCCTCCGCCCTGCCGGAGCCGGTGGTGCGGCGCCTGCACGACGTCTCCGTGCGGGTGATGCGGCAGATCGGCATGGACGACGCGACGTTCAGCATCGAGTACTTCTACGACCCCGGCAGCGACGAGCTGAACCTGCTGGAGATCAACCCCCGGCACTCGCAGTCGCACGCGGAGCTCTTCGAGTACGTCGACGGCGTACCCAACCACCACTGCATGGTCAGCCTCGCCTTCGACGAGGACCCGGCGATCCCCCACCGCGAGGGGCCCTGCGCGACCTCCGCCAAGTGGTACTACCGGTGGTTCGCCGACGGCGTGGTGCACAACGTGCCGACGCGCGAGGAGATCGACCGCATCGAGCGCGAGATCGGGGACGTGCGCGTCGAGGTCCTGGTCGAGGAGGGGCAGCGGCTCTCCGACGTCGGCCATCAGGACAGCTACAGCTTCGAGCTGGCGCACATATCCACCGGCGGCGACAGCGAGGAGGAGCTGCGGCGCAAGTACGACCGGTGCGTGGCCGCGCTGGGCCTCACCTTCGACGACACGGAGCCGGGCGGCCGCGACCTCACCAACGACTAGCACGGACACACTGCGAAATCCGCCTGCCCGGCGGAGGAACCGACCGAGAGGTGGCACGGCCCCATGCGCCACGTGGGCAATCTCCCGTACGCGACCAAAGAGGAAGAACACGTCGTCGTCCCGATGTCCGACGGCACCCGGCTGTCGGCGCGGATCTGGCGCCCGACGTCCTCGGACGACGCGCCGGTCCCGGCCGTCCTGGAGTACATCCCGTACCGCAAGCGCGATCTGAGTTCCGTACGCGACTCGATCCACCACCCCTACATCGCGGGGCACGGTTACGCGTGCGTACGGGTGGACGTGCGCGGCACGGGCGAGTCCGAGGGCGTCCTGCGGGACGAGTACCTGGAGCAGGAGCAGACCGACGCCGAGGAGGTGCTCGCGTGGCTGGCCGGACAGCCCTGGTGCGACGGGTCGACCGGCATGATGGGCATCTCCTGGGGCGCGTTCGCCGCGCTCCAGGTCGCCGCGCGGCGGCCGCCGAGCCTGAAGGCCATCGTCATCTCGTCGTTCACCGACGACCGGTACGCCGACGACATGCATTACATGGGCGGCGCGATGCTGTCGGACAACCTCGCCGAGGCCGGCACCATGTTCGCCTACGCCACCTGTCCGCCCGACCCGGCCGTCGTCGGCGAGCGCTGGCGCGAGATGTGGCACGAGCGGATGGACCAGGCGCGCCCCTGGGTCCTGGAGTGGCTGCGCCACCAGCGCCGCGACACGTACTGGAAGCACGCCTCGGTCTGTGAGAACTACCAGGACGTACGCTGTCCCGTCCTCGCCTCCAGCGGCTGGGCGGACGGCTACTCCAACGCCGTGACGCGGCTGCTCGGCCATCTGGACGTGCCGCGCAAGGGACTGATCGGCCCGTGGTCGCACAAGTATCCGCATCTGGGTGAGCCCGGTCCCGCCATCGGCTATCTCCAGGAGGTGGTGCGCTGGTGGGACCACTGGCTCAAGGGCGAGGACAACGGCGTCATGGAGGGCCCGATGCTGCGGGCCTGGATGCAGGAGAGCGTGCCGCCCTCGACCGCCTATGAGGAGCGTCCCGGCCGGTGGGTCGGCGAGCCCGACTGGCCCTCGCCGCACATCGAGGAGGTCGCCCGTCCCCTGACGCGCCACCGCATCGCCTGGGACGGGGAGCCGGTGGTCGCCGAGGACGCGGCCGGTGAGGCCATGACCGTGCAGTCCCCGCTGTCGGTCGGCCAGTTCGCCGGGAAGTGGGCCTCCTACAACGCTCCGCCCGACCTCCCCTACGACCAGCGCGAGGAGGACGGCGGTTCGCTGGTCTTCGACTCCCCCGAGCTGACCGAGCCGGTGGAGATCCTCGGTTCGCCCGCCGTCGACCTGGACCTTTCGGTCAGTGAGCCGGTGGCCACGGTCGCCGCCCGCATCTCCGACGTCGCGCCCGACGGGCGGGCCACCCGGGTGACGTACGGCGTGCTCAACCTGACCCGCAGGGACGGCACGGGCGAGCCCGAGCCCCTGGAGCCGGGCCGCCGCTACCGCGCGACCCTCCAGCTCAACGGCGTGGCCCAGTCCTTCCCGCCCGGCCACCGCGTCAGGCTCTCCCTCTCCACGTCGTACTGGCCGCTCGCCTGGCCCCCGCCCCGGCCCGTCCTGCTCAGCGTGTACGAGGGTTCCAGCGCGCTGCGGCTGCCGGTACGGCCGGTCTCCGAGCCGGACGACGCGCCGCAGCGTCCCTTCGACGAGCCCGAGGGCACCCAGCCGCTGACCACCACCCGGCTCTCGCCGCCGGACCAGCGCTGGGAGGTCAGGCGTGACCTGATCGGCTACGACTCCGCGCTGGAGATCGTCAAGGACCGCGGCACCGTCCGGTACGAGGACATCGGGCTCGACGTCGGCTGCCGCGCCTTCGAGCGGTACACGTCCACCGGTGAGGACTTCACGTCGGTGGCGGGCGAATCCGCCTGGACCATGCGTTTCGCGCGGGGCGACTGGGAGGTGAGTGTGCGGACCCGCACGGTGCTGCGGTGCGACGAGGACCGCTTCCTCGTCGACGCGACGCTCGACGGCTACGAGGGCGAGCGCCGCGTCTTCTCCCGTACGTGGAACGAGACGCTGCCCCGCGACTGGCTCTGACGGGCTGGGCCCACGGGCGCACGATGTCCCTTTTGCGTAGCCTGTGGGCAAGATCCCGGCCGCCGCCCGGCCGGGTTAACCCGGTGACGCGGGGGAACCCGCACGATCCAAGAACGCCGAGACCAGGGAGCCGCCATGGCTGTCGCACCTCGTACCGGGCCACTGCCGGGCCGACCCGAGTCGTACTGGATGGACACCAGCGAGTCGACGTCGTATCCACCGCTGGCCGAGGACATCGAGGTGGACGTCGCCGTGGTCGGCGGCGGCATCGCCGGGCTCAGCACGGCGCGGGAGGTGGCCCGCGACGGGCGGACGGTCGCCGTCCTCGAAGCCGACCGCATCGCCGCCGGGGTGACCGGCTACACCACCGCCAAGCTGTCCTCACTCCACTCCCTCGTCTACGACCGGCTGCGCCGCACCCGCGGACCGGAGGCGGCGCACCTGTACGCCCGGTCCCAGCAGGAGGCGGTGGAGCACGTGGCCGCCGTCTGCGACGAGGTCGGCATCGACTGCCGGCTGGAGCGCGCGCCCGCCTACACCTTCACCACCCGTGCGGACGGCACCGACGAGCTGCGGGCCGAGGCCGCCGCGGCCCGCGAAGCCGGTCTGCCCGCCCAGTACACCGAGGTCACCGGGCTGCCCTTCGCCGTGGCGGGCGCGGTGCGCGTCGACGAGCAGGCGCAGTTCCATCCCCGCGCCTATCTGCTGGCGCTCGCCGAGGACCTGCGCGCGCGGGGCGGCGTCATCCGTGAGCGGACCCGGGTGACCGGTCTGCGTGAAGGCTCCCCGTGCAAGGTGACCGCCGAGTCCGGGCACACGGTCACCGCGGACTCCGTCGTCGTCGCCACGCACTATCCCGTCTTCGACCGCGCCCTGCTCTTCGCCCGGCTGTCGGCAAGCCGTGAACTCGTCGTCGCCGCCCCGCTGGCCCCGGGGCAGGACCCGGAGGGCATGTACATCACGCTGGAGGAGGGCAAACGCTCGGTGCGGACCGCGCCGTACGGCGACGACGGCGGGCGGCTCCTCATCGTCACGGGTGAGGGTTTCACGCCGGGCACGGGTGACCCCGCCGCCGGGTTCCGGGCGCTGGACGCGTGGATGCGGGAGCGCTTCGACGTCGGGGAGACGGCCTACCGGTGGGCGGCCCAGGACAACTCCGTGACCGACGGTGTCCCCATGGTCGGCCCCTTCCACCCCGGCGCCCGCAACACCTATGTGGCCACGGGGTTCGGCGGCTGGGGCATGAGCGGCGGCGTCATGGCGGGAACGCTGCTCGCGCGGCTGATCGGCGGGGAGAAGTCCCCCTGGGCCGACCTGTACGACCCGCGCCGGCTGCTCAGCACCGTGCGGGAGGCCCCGGCGCTGCTGAGCCAGCAGGCGGAGGTGGCCAAGCACTTCGTCGGGGACCGGCTCCGCAGCCACGTCGACTCCGTGGACGAGATCCCCGCGGGCTCGGGGGCGGTGGTCCGGGTCGAGGGGCGCCGCTGCGCGGTCCACCGCGACGAGAGCGGCGCGCTCCACGCCGTCTCCGCCCGCTGCACCCACATGGGCTGCCTGGTCGCCTTCAACGAGGCGGAGACCACGTGGGAGTGCCCCTGCCACGGCTCCCGCTTCGGCACCGACGGGGAGGTCCTCCAGGGGCCCGCGACCCGTCCCCTGGAGCCCCGCGAGCTGCCCGGCTCATGACGCGGCCGTGGCGCGGCGCTGCGCGCGGCCGCGCCACCTTCCGCCACAAAGGCCAACTTCCGCCCTACTGCTCCCCAGCACCCTCCCCTAACCTCGGCATGGCTTGTTGTGGCCATGACGAAGAAGAGGGTGCCCATGCGCAGACGGCTGCTCCATCTGGTCCTCGCCCCGCTCGTGGGCGTCGCCCTCCTGGCCACCGCACCGGCGGGCGCAGCGCCACCGGGCCCCGGCGATGTCTACCGCCCCGTGCGCGGGCCCGCCGCACCGGCCGAGTACCGCTATCTGCAGAAGACCGTGCCGGGGGAGCCGATCCCCCGGCACGCCCACGAGAACGCCGCCGCGCAGGCCCGCGAGCTGCCCACCACCGGCGGCCGGTGGAAGGCGCTCGGCCCCACCAACATCGGCGGCCGCATCGTGTCGCTCGCCCTCGACCCGAAGCGGGCCGACACCCTGTACGCCGCCGCGGCCAGCGGCGGCGTCTGGCGCAGCACGGACGCGGGGCAGACGTTCAAGTCCGCCTGGCCCGACAGCTGGACCCAGGCCATGGGCGCGGTCGCCACCGGTCCGGACGGCGCCCTGTACGCGGGCACCGGCGAGCCCAACCCCGGCGGCGGCAGCATCACGTACGAGGGAACCGGCCTCTACCGCAGCGCCGACGGCGGCAGGCACTGGCGGCGGATCGGCCTGCGCGACTCCGGCGCCATCAGCGCGATCACCGTGGATCCGGACAATCCGCGCCGCATCTACGTGGCCGCCGCGGGGTCGCTCTACAACGGAGGCGGTGACCGTGGCGTCTACCGCTCGGAGAACGGCGGCAAGACCTGGCGGCGGATCCTGACCGGCGCCAACGAGTTCACCGGAGCCACCGAGATCGTCGTCCGGGGCAAGCGGCTGTACGCCGTGCTGTGGGACCACCGCCGCACGCCCGAGCTGCGCACCTACGGCGGTGTGGGCTCCGGGATCTTCCGCAGCGACAACGACGGCAAGAGCTGGCGGCGGCTCGGCGGCGGACTTCCCGGGCAGGGGCCGGACGTGGGGCGGATCGGCCTGGCGGTCGCGGGTGAGAAGGCGTACGCGATCGTCAACAAGACCAGCGGGCCCTTCGAGGGCTTCTACGCCTCCACCGACGGCGGTGACAGTTGGCGGCGCACCCCGGCCGACCAGAAGCTGTCCGAGTCGCAGTCGACGTTCGGCTGGTGGTTCGGGAAGGTGTGGGCCGACCCGAAGGACGCGGACCACGTGCAGGTCGCGGGCGTGCCCCTGATGACCACGAAGGACGGCGGCGCCACCTGGAGCGCCGACGACACCAGCATCCACGTCGACCAGCACGCGATGGTGTGGGACCCGCGCAGGCCGGGCCGCGTCTACCTCGGCAACGACGGCGGCGTCTACCGCTCCGACGCGAACGGCGACGGCGGCTGGGTCAAGGCCCGGCACGAGCCGTACACCCAGCTCTACAGCGCGGCCATCAGCCCGCAGGACACCGGCCGGATCTCCGGCGGCTCCCAGGACAACGGCTCCCTGCGCTCCTGGGGCGGGGACCGCTTCAACGAGTACCTCGGCGGGGACGGCGAGGAGAACCTGATCAACCCCGTCGACGTGAACAACGTCTTCGCCTGCTACCAGTACGGCAACTGCTTCCGCTCCACGGACGGCGGTGACACCCTCACCTACTTCGCGGACAAGACGACCTTCAAGCGCCGCAACTGGTTCACACCCGTCGTCTTCGACCCCAAGGACCCGAAGATCCTCTACTACGGCTCCGAGGTGCTCAACCGCTCCACGGACGGCGGCGCGACCTGGCGGCCCATCAGCCCCGACCTGTCCGGCGGCCCGGGCCCCGACCCGCTCTACACCAACTACGGCACGATCACCTCGATCGCGCCCGCGGGCGACGGCCGCACCGTCTACGCGGGCACCGACGACGGCCGGGTGTGGGTGACCAAGGACCTGGGCGCGCACTGGACGAAGCTGGCCGAGGGCCGCTCCTGGGTGACCCGTGTGGTGGTCGACCCCCGCGACCCGGACCGCGTGTACACCACCCACTCCGCCTACCGGTCCGGATCCGACAAGGCGTATGTGTACGGGAGTTCGGACGGTGGCCGGCACTGGAGGAATCTGTCGGGCGATCTGCCGGACGCGCCCGTGAACGATCTCGTCCTCGGGCACGGCGGGCGGCTGCACGTCGGCACCGACCAGGGCGTCTTCACCTCCGGCTCGGGCGGGGCGGCGTGGACGCGGCTCGGCCGGGGCATGCCCGCGGTGCCGGTCGACGACATCGAGTACGACGCCGGGCACGACCGGCTGGTGGCGGCCACGTTCGGCCGGGGCTTCTACGAGCTGACCACCCGCTGAGGGCGGCTCCCGGACGCGTCATGGTGGATCGGCGTCCGGGAGCCGGTCAGCGGCAGGCCCGTGCCGCCCTGCCGCACCGCGACGATCTCCGCCGCGATGGACAGGGCGGTCTCCTCGGGCGTACGAGCACCGAGGTCCAGGCCGATCGGCGAGTGCAGGCGGGCCAGTTCGTCCTCGGTGACGCCGATGTCGCGGAGCCTGCGGTCGCGGTCCTCGTGGGTGCGGCGCGAACCCATCGCGCCGACGAACGCGACGGGCAGCCGCAGCGCCGCGGCGAGCAGCGGCACGTCGAACTTGGCGTCGTGGGTGAGCACGCACAAGGCCGTACGCTCGTCCGTCGCGGTGCGCTCCAGATAGCGGTGCGGCCACTCGACCACGATGTCGTCCGCCTCGGGGAAGCGGACCGGCGTCGCGAAGACCGGGCGGGCGTCGCAGACCGTGACGTGGTAGCCGAGGAACTTCCCGGCGCGGACCAGGGCCGCCGCGAAGTCGACGGCCCCGAACACGATCATGCGGGGCGGCGGCACGCTCGACTCGACGAGGAACGTCAGGGCGCTCCCGCAGCGCGACCCGCTCTCCGAGACGACGAACTCGCCGGTGCGGCCCGCCGCCAGGAGCGCGCGGCTCTCCCCCACCGCCATGCGGTCCAGCTCCGGGTGCCCGCCCAGGCTCCCTTCGGACGTGCCGTCGGCGCGTACGACGAGCGCCCTGCCGAGCAGATCGGCGGGGCCCCTGGTGATGCGGGCCAGCGCGGCCGTCCCGCCGTGGGCGGCGGCCGACAGGGCGGCGGCGAAGACCGCCCTGTCCGGCGCGTCCGCGGCCACCGGGGTGACCAGCACCTCGATGACACCGCCGCAGGTCAGGCCCACCGCGAAGGCGTCCTCGTCGCTGTACCCGAACCGCTCGACGGTGACCGTGCCCTCCTGGAGGGCCTGGACGCACAGGTCGTACACCGCCCCTTCCACGCAGCCGCCGGAGACCGAGCCGATGGCCGTGCCCTCGCCGTCGACGGCGAGGGCGGCGCCGGGACCGCGCGGTGCGCTGCCGCCGACGTTCATGACGGTGGCGACCGCGAAGTCCCGGCCCTCCTGGACCCATCGGTTCAGGTCCTCGGCGATGTCAAGCACTGCTGCTGCCCGTCCAGGTCGCGTCCTCGATCACGCGGTCGGGGCGGATCGGCAGGTTCCGGTGGCGGACGCCCGTCGCGTGCCAGACGGCGTTGGCGATCGCCGCGGCGGCACCCACGATGCCGATCTCGCCGATGCCCTGGATCCCGACGGGGTCATCGGGGTCCAGGTCGTCCACCCAGTCCGCCTCGATGTGCGGCACGTCGGCGTGCGCGGCGACGTGGTAGCCCGCGAGGTCGGGGCTCACCGGGGCGCCCGAGGCCCGGTCCCTGACCGCCTCCTCGTGCAGCGCCATGGACAGGCCCCAGGTCATGCCGCCGGTCAACTGGCCGCGCGCGGTCAGCGGGTTGATGATCCGCCCCGCGGCGAAGATGCCGAGCATGCGCCGTACGCGCACCTCGCCGGTGGCGACGTCCACGGCGACCTCGGCGAACTGCGCGCCGTAGGAGTGCCGCTCCTTCTGCGCGAGCGTGCCCAGGAGGGCGCTGGTGTCGGACCGCGCGGTGATCCCCTCCGGCGGGATGTCACCCCCGGGCACCAGCTTCTCCCGCAGCTCGCGCGCGGCGACCGTGACCGCCCAGCCCCAGGACCGGGTGCCCATCGAACCGCCCGCGATCATCGCGGGACCGAAGTCGCTGTCGGCGATGCGCACCTGGACGCGCTCCGGCGCCACCTCCAGGGCGTCCGCGGCGATGAGCGTGAGCGCGGTCCGGGCGCCCGTGCCGACGTCCGCGGCGGTGATGCGCACGGTGAAGGTGCCGTCCGCCCGCGCCGTCACGGCCGCCGTGGCCGGGCCCACCAGGACCGGGAAGGTGGCGGCGGCGGTGCCGGTGCCGAGCAGCCAGCGCCCTTCGCGGCGCAGACGGGGACGCGGGTCGCGGTCCGCCCAGCCGAACCTGCGGGCGCCCTCCTCGAAGCAGGCCGTCACGTTCCGGCTGGCGAACGGCAGCCCGGAGACGGGCCCCACCTCCGGTTCGTTGCGGGCCCGCAGCGCGATGGGGTCCATGCCGCACTTCTCGGCGAGTTCGTCGAGCGCGGACTCCAGCGCGAAGGAGCCCGGGGCCTCGCCGGGCGCACGCATCCAGGTCGGCGTCGGCACGTCGAGGCGTACGACGCGGTTGACGGTGTGGTGCGCGTCCGCGTCGTACATCGGGCGCCCGTACCCGGCGCTCGGCTCGATGAACTCATGGACGGTCGATGTCAGGTTCTGCCCCTGGTGGTCGAGGGCGCGCAGCCGTCCGTCGGGCTCGGCGCCGAGCCGGACGCGTTGCGTGGTGGGGCTGCGGTAGCCGACGAGGGAGAACATCTGGCGGCGCGAGAGCACGACGCGGACGGGACGGTGCAGAACGGTCGCCGCCATCACGGCGAGGACCTGGTGGACCCGCAGGCCCTTGGAGCCGAAGGCTCCTCCGACGTGCTCGGAGCGCACCCGCACCGAGGCCGGGTCGAGGGAGAACAGCTTCGACAGCTCGTCCGCGATCCAGGTGCTGCCCTGGTTGGAGTCGACGATGTCGAGACGGCCGTTGTCCCAGCGCGCGGTCGCCGCGTGCGGTTCCATCGGGCTGTGGTGCTCTTCGGGCGTGGTGTACTCGGCGTCCACGACGTGCGTGGAGGCGGCGAGCTGCGCCTCCAGGTCGCCCTTCTCCGTACGCATGCCTTCGCCGTCCGGCGTGTAGGTGCCGGGGCGTCCCGCGGAGAACGCGATGTCGTGCGGCTCCTGGTCGTAGCGGACCACGAGGGCCTCGGCGGCCTCCCTGGCCTGCTCGGAGGTCTCGGCGACGACGAGCGCCACCGGCCAGCCGACGAAGTGCACGCGGTCGTGCTGGAAGACGCCGACGACCGGGTCGGGGCGCCCCAGCATCCCTTCGTAGTCCGCGTCGACGCGCGGCGCGTTCCCGTGGTGCAGGACGGTCAGGACGCCGGGCATCGCGAGGACGGGTCCGGTGTCGACGGAGGTGACGCGGCCGCGGGCGATCGTGGAGAGCACGAGCCAGCCGTGGGCGAGGTCGGCGAAGGGGATCTCGCCCGCGTAGCGCGCCGCGCCGGTGACCTTCTCGACGCCTTCGACGCGGGTGTGCGCGGCGCCGACGGAGCGCGTCACCGCGGTGGGTCCGGTCGTCGTGGTCATCGGGCGGCCTCCTCGGCGAGTTCGGTCAGCAGGGCCACGACGAGGTTGCGCGTCAGCGTCACCTTGTACGCGTTGTGGGGCAGCGTCCGGGCCGCGGCCAGCTCGGCGTCCGCGGCGGCGGCGAACGCCTCGGCGGTCGGCGGGCCCCCGGTCAGCGTCCGCTCGGCCTCCCTCGCCCGCCACGGCCGGGACGCGACGGCACCGAAGGCGATACGTGCCTCGCGTACGACACCGTCGCGTACGTCGAGCGCCCCGGCGATGGAGCCGATGGCGAACGCGTACGAGGCGCGCTCGCGCACCTTGCGGTAGCGGGAGTGGGCGGCGACCGGGGCGGGCGGCAGGATGACGCCGGTGATGAGCGCGCCGGGCGGCAGCGCGGTCTCCAGGTGCGGGGTGTCCCCGACCGGGAGATAGAACTCCGCGAGCGGCAACTCGCCCGCGCCGTCGGCCGTTTCGTACGTGACGACGGCGTCGAAGGCGGCGAGCGCCACGCCCATGTCGGAGGGGTGGGTGGCCACGCAGTGCTCGGTGGCGCCGAGGATCGCGTGGTTGTGGTGCTCGCCCTCGATGGCGGAGCAGCCGGTGCCCGGGGCGCGCTTGTTGCAGGGCTTGCTGAGATCGGTGAAGTAGCCGCAGCGGGTGCGCTGGAGCAGGTTCCCGCCGACGGTCGCCATGTTGCGCAGCTGACCGGAGGCGCCCGCGAGGACGGCCTCGGCCAGCGCGGGGTAGCGGCGCCGCACCTCCGGGTGGGCGGCGAGGTCGCTGTTGGTGACGGTCGCGCCGACGCGCAGCCCTCCGTCGTCGGTGGACTCGATGCCGTCCAGGGGCAGTTCGCGTACGTCGACGAGAAGCGCGGGCCGCTCGACGCCGGTCTTCATCAGGTCGACGAGGTTGGTGCCGCCGCCGAGGTAGCGGGCGTCGGGGTCGGCGCCGAGCAGGGCGACCGCCCCGGGCACGTCGTGCGCCCGCCGGTATCCGAAGTCCCTCATACCGCTTCCTCCTCTGCGCGGGCCGCCTTCGCGACGGCCTGCACGATGGACACGTACGCGCCGCAGCGGCAGAGGTTGCCGCTCATCCGCTCGCGGATCTCCTCCGCGGTCAGCTCGGGCACGCCCGCCTCGGGCCGCACGTCGGTGGTGGCGGCGCTCGGCCAGCCCGCCGCGTGCTCCTCGATCACACCCAGGGCCGAACAGATCTGTCCGGGGGTGCAGTAGCCGCACTGGAAACCGTCGAGGTCGAGGAAGGCCTGCTGCACGGGGTGCAGCCGGTCACCGTCGGCGACGCCCTCGATGGTGGTGATCTCGCGCCCCTCGGCGGCGACCGCGAGCTGCAGGCAGGAGACGGCGCGGCGGCCGTCCATCAGCACCGTGCAGGCGCCGCACTGGCCTTGGTCGCAGCCCTTCTTGGTGCCGGTGAGATCGAGCCGCTCGCGCAGCGCGTCGAGCAGGGTGGTGCGGTGGTCGACGGTCAGTGTGTGCTTCTCGCCGTTGATGTTCAGGGTGAGGGCACTGGACGTCGATGGAGCCATGAGCAGCCTTCTTTCGCGAATCGCGTCGAACGAGGCGGTCCCGGCGGGAGGTTCGGGAGGAGGTGGCGCTGTACAGGAGAAGGAGAGGGGCGTCCCGCGCAGGGCGGACTGCCCCCTGGCCGTGTCTGGCGCTATGGTGGCCCTAAGTGGACAGTTGTCCATTAGCCTTCGAACTTAGTGGACAGCTGTCCGCTTAGCAAGGCCGAATCGGGCCGTGAGGCGCGGGAGGAGAGCGAGTGGGGCAGCACAAGGACGCACCCTTGCGCTCGGACGCGCAGCGCAACCGCGACCGCATCCTGGAAGTGGCCCTGGCGGAGCTGACGCGGTGCAGCGACGCGCCGCTCAGCACGATCGCGAAGAAGGCGGGCGTCGGGCAGGGCACGTTCTACCGCAACTTCCCCAACCGCGAGGCCCTCGTCCTGGAGGTCTACCGCTACGAAGTGCAGCAGGTCTCCGACACCGCCTGCCAGTTGCTGCACACCCGCGCCCCCGACCAGGCCCTGCGGGAGTGGATGGACCGCCTCGTCCAGTACGCGATGGCCAAGGCGGGACTGGCCGACGCCATACGCCGTGCGACCAGCGCGCTGGGCAGCCTCGCCGGGGTGGGCCACGGGCCGCTCACCCAGGCGGTGGCGCTCCTCCTGAAGGCGAACGAGGAGGCGGGCACCATCCGCCCCGGGGTGAGCCCCGACGACTTCCTGCTCGCCATCGCCGGGCTGTGGCAGATCGATCCGCACGGTGACTGGCAGGCGCGTGCGGGGCGCCTCATGGACCTGGTCATGGACGGGCTGAAGGCCGGCGCTCCGGGGCGCTGAGCCCGTCGAGGCCGAGCACCTTCAAGAGGTGCGCCGCCCCGTCACGCAGTGAGGCGGGGGCCGCTTCGCTCCCGCGCAGCCGGACCGCCGTGGCGGCGAGGGACCCGGCTGTGCGGGCGGACCCGATGCGGGCGGCGCGGGGCGCGAGGTCCACGACGACGTCCTCGGCCTCCCGCCAGGCACCGGCTCCCGCGAGCGCCGAGAGCAGTTGGGCGCCGAACAGGTCGCGGTAGGCGGGGCCGCCGGGGGCCGTGGCGGCCCGGTGCAGGAGCGGGATCGCCTGGTTCCAGCGGCGCAGCCGGGCCAGGACCCAGCCCTGGTGGCCGAGCACTTCGATGTCGTCGATCCACCACGCCCAGGGCGGGTCGTGGCGGGAGACGCCGTCCAGGAAGCGGCTCCGGGCACGGGAGATCAGCTCCATGGGCTCACCGTGGCCGCCGAGCAGGGCGATGGCGTGGGCCCGGCGGATCAGGACGAGGGCGTCGACCCTGGCCGGGAGCGCGCGGGGCCCCGCCACCCGGGAGGCGGTCTCCAGGGCGGCGCGGGGGCGGCCGGCGTGGGCCTGGAGCATGCTGTGGTTCAGGAGCACGAGGCGCGCCGTCCAGCGGTCACCGCGGAGGTCCGCGAGGGCCAGCGCCCGCACGTTCGCCCGGTGGGCGCGGTGGTGGAGTCCGGCGTCGAAGAGGATCCAGCCGATGACCTCGCACAGCTCGGCGAGCGCGGCGAGCAGCTCACTGTCGAGATGCCGCAGGCTCACGGGATCGGCGGACAGCTCGGGCACGCGTCGTACGGCTTCGCGCAGCGCGGGCACCGCGGCGCGGGCGCCGTGCGTGGCGTCCAGGGCCAGCAGGTGCCGGAGCGTTCGTATGACCGAGGGCACGGTCGAACCCCGGCGCTCACCGCTCTGCTCCGGCATTCCCTGTTCTCCCATCGGATTTCCGATACCTCGCATTTATTTCCGCATTGGATAGTTATGTCCGATCGGTCTACCGTCGAGACATCGCCGTACTGACGTTCTGCGCACGGAACGTCAGAGCCACTGAACCTCCTCACCCTCGGAGACCACCATGTCGAAGATCCTTTTCGTTGTCACCGGCGCCGACCACTGGACGCTGGCCGACGGAAGCCTGCACCCGACCGGCTTCTGGGCCGAGGAGGCCGTCGCCCCCTACGAGGCGTTCAAGGCCGCCGACCACGAGATCGTCGTCGCCACCCCGGGCGGCGTGGTCCCCACCGTCGACCGCGGCTCCCTCGCCCCGGAGGCCAACGGCGGCCAGGAGGGCGCCGACAAGGTCGCCGCCGCGCTCGACTCCTTCACCGAACTCCAGCACCCGGTCAAGCTGGAGGAAGTGGACCTCGCCGACTACGCCGCCGTCTTCTACCCCGGCGGTCACGGCCCCATGGAGGACCTCGCGGTCAACGCCGACTCCGGCAGGCTGCTCGCCCTGGCGCTGGAGATCGGCATGCCGCTCGGTGTGGTCTGCCACGCCCCGGCCGCCCTGCTCGCCGCCACGACGGTCGACGGTTCGAACGTCTTCGCCGGATACCGGCTGACCGGCTTCACCAACGCCGAGGAGACCCGGGCGGGCCTCGCCGACAAGGCCAAGTGGCTGCTCCAGGACCGCCTGGTCGAGATCGGCGTCGACTTCCAGGAGGGCGAGCCGTGGGCCCCGAAGGTGGTCGTCGACCGCAACCTCGTCACGGGCCAGAACCCCGCCTCCTCCGCCCCGCTCGCCGCCGAGCTGCTGAAGAAGCTGGCCTGAGCCATGGGCACCGACCGGCTCGACGAGGTCCTCGACGCCGCCTACGACTGCCTCACGCGGTACGGCGCGCGACGCACCACGATGGACGACATAGCCGCCACCATGGGCGTGTCCCGGTCAGCGGTCTACCAGTACGTACGCAGCAAGGACGACGCCTTCCGCAGACTCGCCGGACGCCTCCACGAGCAGGCGCTCCGGCGGGCCCGGGAGGCGGCCGAGGCGGAAGCCCCTTACGGGGAGCGGCTGCACGGCGTCCTGGCCGCCAAGCTCGACCTCGTGCTCCAGCTGGCCGGGGACTCCCCGCACGCCACGGAGCTGCTCGACGGCAAGGCCCGGCTGTTCGGCGAGATCTGCACGGCGTCCACCTCGGAGCTGCGCCACCTCCTGATCGCCCTGTTCACCGAGGCGGGCACCACGGAGGGCGTCGAGCCGTCCGAGGCCGCCGACATCTGCGTCGCGATGGTCGTCGGCCTGGAGGCGACGCCCCGCGCCCGCGACCTGCTGACCCCGGCGACCGCCGCCCTCGTGACGGGCCTGCTCGGCGCCGCCCACACCCCCCACACCCACTCTTCTCCCAGCACCCCCCGAGGAACATCCTGATGACCACCGCCGCCACCCCCACCGAAGACACCCGAGGCAGCGAGGACACCGCGGCCCTCGTGGCCCGGCTGCGCGCCACCTTCGCCACCGGCCGCACCCGGCCCCTCGCCTGGCGCGAGGAGCAGCTGACCCGGCTGCGCGCCCTGTTCACCGAGAACCGCGAGGCCATCGCCGACGCCCTCCACAGCGATCTGCGCAAGCCCCGCCCCGAGGCGTACGCCGCCGAGGTCGACCTCCCCATACACGAGATCGACCACACGCTGACCCATCTGGCCCAGTGGCTCACCCCGACGCCGCTCGACCAGGAAGCCCTCGCCGGACTGCCGCAGGGATCCACGGCCGGTACGCAGTACGAGCCACTGGGCACCGTCCTTGTCATCGCGCCCTGGAACTATCCGGTCCAGCTCTCGCTCGTGCCGGTCGCGGGCGCGCTCGCCGCGGGCAACGCCGTCATCCTCAAGCCGAGCGAGCTGGCCCCGGCGACCTCGGAGCTGATGGCCCGCCTCGTGCCGCGGTACCTGGACCCGGAGGCGGTCGCCGTCGTCGAGGGCGGCATCCCGGAGACCACGGCGCTGCTCGCCCAGCGCTTCGACCACATCTTCTACACCGGCAACGGCACGGTCGGCCGCATCGTGATGCGCGCCGCCGCCGAGCACCTCACCCCCGTCACGCTGGAACTGGGCGGCAAGTCCCCGGTCTTCGTCGACCGGGACGCCGACATCACCACGGTCGCCACGCGCCTGGCCGACGCCAAGTTCCGCAACGCGGGGCAGACGTGCGTGGCGCCGGACTACGTCCTGACCGACCCGGCCACCGCCCGCGCCCTAGAAGTCGCCCTCGCCGAGGCGCTTGAGGGCATGTTCGGCCCGGACCCGCAGTCCTCCGATGCGTACGGACGCATGGTGAACCAGCGGCACTTCGACCGCGTCGCCGCGCTGCTCGACTCCGGGACGACGGCGTTCGGCGGGCGCACCGACCGTGACGACGTGTACATCGCGCCGACCGTCCTGGCCGGGGTGACCGGCGAGGACCCCGTCATGCGGGAGGAGATCTTCGGGCCCGTCCTGCCCATCGTGGAGGTCGCCGGCCTGGACGAGGCCATCGCCTTCATCAACGACCGCGACAAGCCGCTCGCCCTCTACGGCTTCACGGAGAACGAGACCACCCGGCGGCGCCTCGCCGCGGAGACCTCGTCCGGCGGGCTCGGCTTCGGGCTGCCGATGGCCCACCTGCGCGTGCCCGACCTGCCGTTCGGCGGCGTCGGCGAGAGCGGCATGGGCAGCTACCACGGCCCGCACTCCATCGCCGCGTTCAGCCACCGCCGCGCACGCCTCGACGTGCCCCTCGGCCAGACGGGTCGGCCCACGACCTAGGCGTGGGGTGACACGCCCTGCGGCCCGGTGCGCGCGCCGAACGTCACCGGGCCGTAGCGGGCGGTGGGGGCGCTTGTCGTGTGGGCCCAGTAGCGGTCGCCGTACGACCAGTGCCACCACTCGGTGGGGTAGTTGACCAGGCCCGCCGTGGCCAGTGCCGCGCTCAGTGTGCGGCGGTTGCGGCGGGCGGCGGCGCAGATGCGGTCGGTCTCGGTGTAGCAGGCGCCGTCGCTCTCCTCGGGGCTGGCGTTCACCGGTGTCCCGAGGTCGAGTTCGGTCCCGGCCGTGGTGCACAGCGTCACGTCGACGGCGGCGCCCGCGACGTGCGGGCCCACCTCGGGCGGTGACAGGGAGCGGCTCGTCTGCCGGTGGAGGTGGTCGGCCGACCAGTCGGGGTGGGCGCGTCTGAGTTCGGCGGCGTACTCCTCGTAGTACTTGATCTGCAGGTCGAGCGGGCGGTAGCCCTCGGTGACCAGCAGGCGCAGACCCTCGGGCAGCAGCCGGGCGGCGCGGGCGAGCCGCCAGACGACGCCCTCGCGCAGCTGGGCGTAGGCCCCCGCCGGGTCGGCGAGACGCTCGTCGACGTCGACGAAGGGCAGCTGGCGCAGGTCGACGAGGGCCTCGCCGCATTCGTGGACCGGGATGCCGACCACGCGCGGATCGTTCATGAGGATGATCGGCGGCATGCTCGGCCCCTTCGTGGCAGGAGTGACGGGCACAGCTCCGGGGGCGGGCCGCGGCCCGCCCCCGGAGTCCCCCGCCTTGCAGTGGCTCCACGCGAAGTACGGCCCATACGGCCGACTGTCGCGGTCGTATGGGCCGTGCGAGGCAACAGTGACCTTTCCCCCGTTAGATCCCCCGTTGCATTCGTTCCCCCGTGTTGTCGACCCTTTGGCGCCGCCGACACGTAGAGCGTCCCGCGAGGCGCTGCAAGTTCTCTGCAAAACCGCGCCAAGTCCTCCAGAACCACGGCCGGCACGGTCAGCCGTCCCCTCTATCCCCTTTGCCCTCTTCGCCCCCTTCGCGCATCTCATCCCGTTCTCGTACCTCGTACGCGGTGAAGACCTCCCGTGCCTCCGCGCGCAGGGCGAGCGCCTGGTCCCGCTCGCCCAGGGCCTCACGCGCGGCGGCGAGGTCGCGCAGGGTGCGGGCGCGGGGCAGCGGCAGCTCCAGGGCGGCCCAGAGCGTGGCAGCCGCGGTGAGATGCTTCTCGGCGGCGTCGGGGCGGCCGGCGGCCAGTTCGCACTCGCCGAGTGTGCGCAGGGCCAGCGCCTCCCCGAAGCGGTCGTGGTGGGAGCGGCAGGTGGCGAGGACGTCCCGCAGATCGTTGTCCGCCTCGGCCCACCTCCCCAGCCGGAAGCGGCACTTGGCCCGCGCCTGCACCGCGTACGCCGACATGAGCGGGTCGCCGATGACGCGCAGGAGGTCCACCGCGCGGTCCGACAGCTCCTCCGCCTCCTCGTACGCGCCGAGCGCGCGGTGCACCAGGCTGATCGAGCGCAGCGTGAGCGCCTCGCCGCGGCGGCTGCCGAGCCTGCGGTAGGCCCGCAGCGATTCGTCGAGGAGGGTGAACGCCTGCTCGTACTCGCCCAGTTCGAGGTGGACCGTGCCGGCGAACCGGTAGGAGAGCCCGAGCCCCGGATCGTCCTGCAGACCGCGGAAGCCCTCGATCGCCCGGCCGAGCACGTCGAGAGCGGCGCGCAGCCGGCCCGCTTCGCGCAGGGCGCTGCCCAGTCCGGCGAGGGCGGCGGCCCTGCCGCGCG
Organism: Streptomyces sp. NPDC003032; assembly: GCF_053591415.1. NCBI lineage: Bacteria > Bacillati > Actinomycetota > Actinomycetes > Kitasatosporales > Streptomycetaceae > Streptomyces > Streptomyces sp. NPDC003032. The sequence goes on from NZ_JBSFTT010000015.1 coordinate 69,862, forward strand.
TGTCGTCGAGTTCGGCGCAGAGCCCGGCGGCCTGGCGGAAGAAGGCCTGCGATTCGTCGAACCGGTCCTGCTCGTAGCGGAGTTGGCCGAGGCCGATGAGCAGCAGGGCCTCGCCGGAGCGGTCCTCGGCGCGGCGGGCGGCGGCCAGGGCGGCGTCGTGGCTGCGCCACCAGGCCTCGAAGCGGTTGCCCACGGCGTACACGGACGAGCAGAAGGCGGCCGCGGCCTCGCAGGCCAGAGTGTGCAGGTCGTAGGCGGCCGCGCGTTCGACGGCGGCGGCGTACGCGTCGGCCTCGGCCTCGAACCAGGCGGCCGGGTCGGCGAGCGCCCGCCGGGTGGCCTCGGGCCCGACGGGCCGCACGAGGTGGCGCATGGCGTCGGACGCGGCGCCGACCGGGCCGCCCGAGTCGAGGAAGCCGCGGTGCAGTCTGACCGCGCCGGACGGGGTGGCGGACGCGACGCGGCCGGTGAGCCAGAGCCCGGCGCCCAGCGCCCTGCCGATGGCGGCGGAGCGTTCGGCGGGGGTGTCCTCGGCCTCGGCGCGCTCGGCCGCGTAGACCCGTACGAGGTCGTGCGGCCTGTACCGGGGCTGTCCGGCGCGGTCGACGACGGTGCAGTGCAGCAGCTGGGCGTCGATGAGCTGCTCCACGACGCGCTCCGCCTGGGTCTCCGGCACGTCCAGCAGGGCGGCGATCACCCAGGAGGCGACGTCGGGCGCGGCGAGCAGGCCGAGGCGGCGCAGCGCGGTGCGGGCGGGGGCGTCCAGGGCCCGGTAGCTCAGGCCGAGTCCGGCGCGGACCTCCAGGTCTCCGACGGCCAGTTCGTCGAGGCGGTGGCGTTCGTCGGCGAGCCGCTCGGCGAGCGTGCGCGCCGTCCAGTGTTTGCGGGTGGCGAGGCGGGCCCCGGCGATGCGCAGGGCCAGCGGGAGGCCGCCGCACAGCTCGACGACGCGGCGCACGGCGTCGGGATCGTCGCGCACGCGCCACTCGCCCGCGACCCGGGCGAGCAGGTCGGCGCCGGGCCGCGTGTCGAGCACGTCGAGGTCGGTGCGGTGGGTGCACGGCAGGGCGCCGAGCCGGGCGCGCGCGGTGATCAGCACGCCGCAGGTGGCGCTGCCCGGCAGCAGCGGGCGCACCTGTGACTCGCTGCCCGCGTCGTCGAGTACGAGCAGGACGCGGCGCCCGGCGACCAGGCTGCGGAAGAGGTCCCTGCGCTCGGCGTCGCCCTCGGGGGGATCGGCTCCCAGGGCGCGCAGCAGGCGTCCGAGCACCTCGCCGGGGGCCACGGGGTCGGTGGCGCCGCGCAGTTCGGCGTAGAGCTGCCCGTCCGGGTAGGCCTCGGCGACCCGGTGCGCGGCGGTGACGCCGAGGACGGACTTGCCGACGCCGCCGGGGCCCGTGACAGCGACGACGGGCATGGCCTCGCGCGGCCCGGGGCCCGTCAGCGCGGCCCGCACCTCGCTGAGCTGCGCCTCGCGCCCGGTGAAGTCGCCGATGGCGGGCGGCAGGAGGGCCGGGGCGGGCGGCGGGCCCGCGTCGTGGGGGCGCGGGCGTTCGACGGCGGCGGCGTCACCGACCACCGGCGCGCTGCGGGCGGCGGGCAGCAGCTCCTCGTCCGCCCGCAGGATCGCCTCGTGCATCGCCCGGAGCCCCGGCCCGGGGTCGATGCCCAGCTCTTCGGCGAGTACGTCGCGGCCCTCCGTGTACACCGCGAGCGCGTCCGCCTGGCGCCCCAGCCGGTAGAGGGCGAGCATCAGTTGGCCGCGCAGCCGCTCCCGCGTGGGGTGGGTGGCGACGAGGGCGGTGAGTTCGGCGACCAGTTCCGTCTCGCGGCCCGTCTGGGCGAGGTCCGCGGCGATCCGCTCCTCCAGGGCCGCCTGCCGGGCCTCCTCCAACTGGTCCGCCATGGCCCGCAGGGTCTCGCCGATGCCGCCGAGGGCGGGGCCGCGCCAGAGCGCGAGGGCCTCGCTCAGGAGCCGGGCGGCGCCGGCGTGGTCGCCCGCGGCGGCCGCCTGCCGCCCTTGTCCCGTGAGCCGCTCGAACGCGGCGCGGTCGACGACGTCGGCGTCGGCGTGGATCAGATAGCCGGGTGGCTGTGTCTCGATCACGTCGGCGGACAGCGCGCGGCGCAGTGCCGAGACGTACGACTGGATCAGGGAGCGTGCCGTGTCCGGCGGCCGGTCGCCCCAGATCGCGTCGATCAGTGCGTCGGCGGAGACCACACGGCCGGGCTCCAGGAGGAGCGCCGCGAGCAGCGCCCGGGGCTTGGGGCCGCCGAGCGCCAGGCGACGCCCCTCGCGCCATGCCTCGACCGGCCCCAGCAAGCGGTAGTGCATGTCCGTGTCCACGCCCATCTCCATGGGTCTTGCCCCGCACCGCCCCCGCTCCGTGTTCCCCGCTCTGTCGGCCCCTCGCTGCGACCCCGCCCCCGATCGACGGTCATGGTACGTCCGCCCGGCGCCGGCTCGGCTTCGGGCACAAGGAATCAGCCACGCGTCACGCATGGTGAGTACCCACATGAAAGGCAGGCACTTGATGCGCAGCATGTACGTCATCGCCCACCCGGAGGCGACCCACCACGTCGAACGCGTGGTCGGCGGCTGGCACGACTCTCACCTCACCGCGGCGGGCCGCGGCGCGGCGTCCTCCATCGCCGGGGCGCTGCGGGCACAGATCCCCGACGGCGCGGAAGTGGAGGTGATCTCCTCGGATCTGCGACGTGCCCGGCAGACGGCACAGGCGGTGGCGGAACTGTTCGGCGTACGGACGTCCTTGGACCGCAGACTGCGGGAGAAGTCCTACGGGGAGGCCGAGGGGCGGCCGCAGGAGTGGCTGGACCGGCGGTTCGTCCCGCCGCCGGCCGACGGTGACCGGATGGGCCACCAGGAGGGCGTCGCGGGCGCCGAGACGAGAGGGGAGTGCGCGCGGCGCGTCTACGCGGCCATGGACGAGCTGCTGCGCCGCCCCGGCGGGCACCAGATCGTCGTGACGCACGGCTTCGCGCTGACGTTCGTCGTGGCGGCGTGGATCAGGATGCCGTACGACTCGCTGGGCTCGGTCAGTTTCCGGGCGCCCTCCGGCAGCATCACGGTGCTGCGGGAGGACGACTTCTTCCACAACCGCCAGGTCGTCAGCCTGGGCGACACGCGCCACCTCGGCTGACGACCCGGGCGGGAGAACTCAGGCGCCGCTCGCGTCGAGCATGTCCTCACGCTCGACGATCTTCACGCGCTCGCGGCCCTGCGGCTCGCCCAGCGCCTTCTCCGCGGCGTCGAGGCGGTACCAGCCGTCCCATGTGGTGAAGCGGACGTTCCGCTCGCCGAGGAACGCGTCCACGGCCTCCGGAGCGGGCGCCTCGGGGGTGTGCAGGCGACCGTTCTCGTGGTCGTCGAGGAGGCTGGCGACCGTCTCGTTGGCGTCGCCCTTGGTGTGTCCGATGAGCCCCACGGGCCCGCGCCGGATCCAGCCGGTGACATACGTCGAGCCGAGGTGCTCGCCGGTCTCCTCGATCACCCGGCCCGCCTGGTCGGGAACCGTGCCCGACGCGAGGTCCCAGGGCAGCTTGGGCAGTTCGTCGGAGAGGTAGCCGACGGCGCGGTAGACGGCGCCGAGGTCCCAGTCCTTGAACTCGCCGGTGCCCTTGACGTTGCCGGTGCCGTCCAGGGCGGTGCGCTCGGTGCGCAGGCCGACGACCTTGCCGTCCTCGCCGAGGATCTCGACCGGCGACTCGAAGAAGTGCAGGAACAGCTTGTGCGGGCGGTCGCCGACGTCGCGGATCGCCCAGTTCTCCAGGGTCTTGGCGACCATGTCGGCCTGCTTGTTGCCGCGCCGCGTGGCAATCGACCCGTCGTCGTAGTCGATGTCCTCGGGGTCGACGATGACCTCGATGTTCGGGGAGTGGTCCAGCTCCCGCAGCTCCATCGGGCTGAACTTCGCCTGCGCGGGGCCGCGGCGGCCGAAGACGTGGACCTCCAGCGCCTTGTTGGCCTTGAGGCCCTCGTGGACGTTGGGCGGGATCTCGGTCGACAGCAGCTCGTCGGCGGTCTTGGCGAGGATGCGGGCCACGTCGAGCGCGACGTTCCCGACGCCGAGGACGGCGACCTTCTCGGCCTCCAGCGGCCAGGTCCGCGGCACGTCGGGGTGGCCGTCGTACCAGGACACGAAGTCGGCGGCGCCGTACGAACCGTCGAGGTCGATGCCGGGTATGTCCAGGGCGCGGTCGGCCGTCGCGCCGGTGGAGAAGATCACCCCGTCGTAGAAGCCGCGGAGGTCGTCGAGGCTGATGTCGTTCGGGTAGTCGACGTTGCCGAAGAGCCGGATCTGGGGCTTGTCGAGCACCTGGTGCAGGGCCGTGATGATGCCCTTGATGCGGGGGTGGTCGGGGGCCACGCCGTAACGGATCAGACCGAAGGGGGCCGGCATCCGCTCGAAGAGGTCGATCGAAACACCGGGTTCGACAGCCACCGCGGACTTCAGCAGCGCGTCGGCAGCGTAGATCCCGGCGGGGCCGGCTCCGACAATGGCTACCCGCAGAGGGCGAGGCATGTTCAGTTCCCTTCGAGCGGTGATCAGGTACTCACCGGGAAGCCTAAGCTAAGGCATGCCTAAGTAAGTAGCCGGGTCAGATTTATGACCTCATAAGGCTGCCTTATGGGTTCTCCGCGCGAGGCGATGCCTTCAGCCGCGGCCTCAGTCTCGCCGAAATCAGCTGACGAGTTGTCCACCGCGCCCCCGGCCGTGCGGGCCCGCCCTGCTCCGCCTCGTCCTGGAGCGGCGGATCGGCGCCCTGCGGCTGCCGCCCGGCGTCCGGATCGTGGCCGCCGCCAACCCGCGTTCGCCGGCGGCCGACGGCTGGGAGCTGAGTCCGCCCCTGGCCAACCGCTTCGTCCGTCTTCAGTGGGCCCACGACCACGAGGTCGTCGTACGCGGCCTCGGTGGCAACTGGCCCCGCGCGACCCTCCCGCGGCTCACCCCTCAGAAGCTGCCGGAGGCCGTGGACTTCGCCCGCCGCGCGGTCTGCGGGCTCCTCGCCGCCCGCTCCGGACTCGTCCACCAGCTGCCCAGCGGCGAAGCGCGCCGGGGCGGCGCCCGGCCGTCCCCACGGAGCCGGGAGACGGCCCTGCGCCTGATCGGCTTCGCGACCGCCGCCGGCTCTGGCGAGCCTGGACCGGATGGACCTCCCGGACCCCGAGGTGCTGCTCGCCGACCCGGCGGGCGCCGCCCTGCCCGAGCGGGGGGACCTGCGCCAGGCCGTACTCGACGGCGTGGTGGAAGCGGTGCGCGGGAGACCGGAGAAGTCCCGCTGGGACGCGGCGTGGGCGCTCCTGGTCCGGGCGGTGGAGACCGGGGCCCCTGCCCGGGTCGTCGTCCTCGTGCACCCACACCGCGGCCAGTTCCTCCACCGGTGTCCCGGCCACGAACCCGGGTGAGACGTAGCACCGCCAGTGCCGGTCCACGGCCAAGGTCGGCACCCGTCGCGACTCGACGGTGCGCAGGGCGAACAGGGCCGTCGCCGAGTAGGGGCGGGCCGGGCCGCTTGCAGCCGGGCGGGGGTCGGCCCGCTGGGAGGCGCTGGGACAGGGACACCCTGTGTCCCACTTGCTGCGCGACCACCACGCGGTGGGCCGAGGAGGCGTTCCATCCGCCGCAGGCGCGGCGGGAGCTGCTGGGCGCGGCCGGCCGCTCGGCGGCCTCCGGTTCCGGCGCGGGCGAGGACTGTACGTATGGCCGGCCGGGGCGGCGCTCGGCCGGGGTGCCCGGCGTCGTGCTGCCGAGCCTGCGGCGCAGGCCGCCTCGGGTCCGCGTGGTCATCGGCACCTCCGGCTCGGTCAGCGACGCCGAACTGGGCAGCGCGCTCCTGGAAGTCGCCGCGACCTCCCGTGCCGTGGGCGGCCGTCGGGACCTGGTGACCGTGCTGCCGTGCGACGCGTCCGCCCGGCTCGTGCACCCGCTCTGCCGCGGTGAGGGCATTCCGCTGATGGGCGGCGGCGGCACGGATCTGCGTACGGGCTTCGCCAGGGCGCCCCGGGTGAATCCGCGCCCCGATGTCATCGTCGTGCTGACCGACGGCCAGACGCCGTGGCCGGCCACGCGGCCGCCGTGCCGGACGGTCGTGGGCCTCTCTTCCCCCGGCAGGGAGCCGACGGGTCGTGGGACGAGGACGACCCCGATCACGTGCCGGACCTGCCGCCCGCCTGGGCGCGCGTGGTCGGCATCGGGTGAGCCCCCGCCGAGTACGACATCCAGGCCGGCCCGGATGTCGTACTCGGCGGCGTCGGGCGGCTCAGACCAGGTCGAACCGGTCGAGGTTCATGACCTTGTCCCACGCCGCGACGAAGTCCTTCACGAACTTCTCCTTCGCGTCGTCGCTCGCGTAGACCTCCGCGACCGCGCGCAGCTCGGAGTTGGAGCCGAAGACGAGGTCGGCGCGGGTGCCGGTCCACTTGACCTCGCCCGTGGCGGCGTCGCGCCCCTCGAACGCGTCCTGCGCCTCGGACGTCGACTTCCACTCCGTGCCGAGGTCGAGCAGGTTGACGAAGAAGTCGTTGGTCAGCGTCCCGGGGGAGGTGGTGAGGACGCCGTGCTTCGACTCCTGGTAGTTCGCGCCCAGGACGCGCAGGCCGCCGACGAGGACCGTCAGCTCGGGCGCGCTCAGCGTCAGCAGGTTGGCCTTGTCGAGCAGCAGGTACTCGGCCGGCAGGCGGTTGCCCTTGCCCAGGTAGTTGCGGAACCCGTCGGCGGTCGGCTCCAGCGCGGCGAACGACTCCACGTCCGTCTGCTCCTGCGTCGCGTCCACGCGCCCCGGCGTGAAGGGGACCTCGATGTCGAAGCCCGCGTCCTTGGCGGCCTGCTCGACACCGGCGGCGCCGGCGAGCACGATCAGGTCGGCGAGGGAGATCCGCTTGCCGTCGCTCCGCGCGGAGTCGAAGGTCTCCTTGATGCCCTCAAGGGTGCGCAGGACGGTGGCCAGCCGGTCGGGCTGGTTGACCTCCCAGCCGCTCTGCGGCTCCAGGCGGATGCGCGCGCCGTTGGCGCCGCCGCGCTTGTCGCTGCCGCGGAAGGACGAGGCCGAGGCCCACGCGGTGGACACCAGCTGGGACACCGACAGGTCCGAGGCGAGGACCTGCGCCTTGAGGGCGGTGATGTCGGCCGCGTCGACGAGTTCGTGCGTCACCGCCGGGAGCGGGTCCTGCCACAGCAGCGTCTCGGCCGGGACCTCCGGGCCGAGGTAGCGCGCGACCGGGCCCATGTCGCGGTGGGTCAGCTTGTACCAGGCGCGGGCGAAGGCGTCCGCGAACTCGTCGGGGTTCTCCAGGAAGCGGCGCGAGATCTGCTCGTAGGCCGGGTCCAGCCGGAGCGAGAGGTCCGTCGTGAGCATGGTCGGGGCGTGGGTCTTCGCACCGTCGTGGGCGTCGGGGACGGTCCCGGCGCCCGCGCCGTCCTTCGGCCGCCACTGGTGGGCGCCCGCGGGGCTCTTGAACAGCTCCCACTCGTATCCGAAGAGGATCTCGAAGAAGCTGTTGTCCCAGGTGATCGGAGTGTTCGTCCAGATGCCTTCGAGCCCGCTGGTGATCGTGTCGGCGCCCTTGCCGGTTCCGTACGTGCTCTTCCAGCCGAGGCCCTGCTGCTCCATCGGGGCGGCCTCGGGGTCGTCGCCGACGTGGTCGGCCGGGCCGGCGCCGTGGGTCTTGCCGAAGGTGTGGCCGCCCGCGATCAGGGCGACGGTCTCCTCGTCGTTCATCGCCATGCGGCGGAAGGTCTCGCGGATGTCGCGGGCCGCGGCGATCGGGTCGGGGTTGCCGTTGGGGCCCTCGGGGTTGACGTAGATGAGGCCCATCTGGACCGCGCCGAGGGGGTTCTCCAGCTCACGGTCGCCGGTGTAGCGCTCGTCGCCGAGCCAGGTGGTCTCGGGACCCCAGTAGACGTCCTCGTCGGGCTCCCAGACGTCGGCGCGGCCGCCGGCGAAGCCGAAGGTCTTGAACCCCATCGACTCCAGGGCGACGTTGCCGGTGAGGACCATGAGGTCGGCCCACGAGATGCTCTTGCCGTACTTCTTCTTGACCGGCCACAGCAGTCGGCGGGCCTTGTCGAGGCTGGCGTTGTCCGGCCAGCTGTTGAGGGGTGCGAAGCGCTGCTGGCCGGATCCGGCGCCGCCGCGGCCGTCACTGATCCGGTAGGTGCCCGCGCTGTGCCAGGCCATGCGGATCATGAACGGGCCGTAGTGGCCGAAGTCGGCGGGCCACCAGTCCTGCGAGGTCGTGAGGGTCTCGGCGATGTCCCGCTTCACGGCCGGGAGGTCGAGGGACTTGAACGCCTCGGCGTAGTCGAACTCCTCGCCGAGCGGGTTGGCGACGGCGGGGTTCTTGGCGAGGATCTTCAGGTTGAGCCGCTCCGGCCACCACTGGCGGTTGCCGCCGCCCTGGGTGGGGTGCGGGGCGCGCGCGTGCGCGACGGGGCAGCCGGACACCTCCTCCGGCTTGGGGTCGGTGACGATCGCGTCATGGTTCTCGGTCATGGAAATCCCTCCGGACGGGGCGGATCACGATGCGGAACTGCGGACGGCTGCACCGTTGGGCTCAGGCCCCACCGGCGGGCCCGGTTGCTGAAGTCACGTGCCGTTCCCCGCTGTTGCCCTGCGCCTTGGCTATCGCCGGATCCGATCCTACGATGGACCAAGTCCAAGTCAATACGACAGACAGGCCCGCACGTACTCATCTGTCGGACGATGCACAGTAAGGCTGGTGGCCATGAGTGACCTGCTGGAACGACTGCGCGGACGCGGCTGGCGGTTGACCGCTCAGCGCCGGGTGGTCGCCGAGGTGCTCAACGGCGACCACGTCCATCTCACCGCGGACGAGATACTCGTGCGGGCCACCGCCCGGCTGCCGGAGATATCGCGCGCCACCGTCTACAACACCCTCGGCGAGCTCGTCTCGCTCGGCGAGGTGATCGAGGTGACCACCCGGGGCCGCGCCAAGCTCTACGACCCGAACGCCCACCGCCCCCACCAGCACCTCGTCTGCTCGGAGTGCGGCACCATCCGGGACGTCCACCCCGGCGGCGACCCTCTGACGGACCTGCCGGACTCCGAGAGATTCGGCTACACCGTCTCCGCCGCCGAGGTGACGTACCGGGGCCGCTGCCCCGACTGCGCCCGCCCCGCGAGCCGCTAGGGCGCCATCTCGTACGTCCCGGCCAGTGACTCGACGGCCTGCCACACGCGCGCGGAGCGGGCGTCGTCGACGACCGGGCGCCGCACCGCGCCCAGTGCCCAGCGCTGCTGTTCCGCGGTGGCGGAGTCCTTGCCGTGCAGTTCGACGGCGTGGGCGGAGAAGTCGCGCACCAGGACCGCGAACAGCTCGTCGAGGACGTCCCCGTCGAGGCCGGTCAGGCGCGCCTGCTCCAGGATCAGCTGGCCGTGCACGACCAGTGCGAACAGCTGGCCGACGGCGAGGAGGAGGTCGAGGTCACGGCTCTGCTCCTCGTCGGGAGCGGCGGTCGTCACGAACTCACAGAGGGCGTCGGCCTGTTCGCGGAAGCGGGCGACGTTGGGCACCTCGGCGTACGCGTCGTAGGCGGGGCGCCAGTCGTGGAAGCGGACGGAGCCCAGGCCCCGGGCCGGTCCCTGGCGGAAGAGGAAGGCGTCGTCGGCGGCGTCGAGGCGGGTCGGGACGGGCTCGTACGGCGCAGGGTCCAGGAGATGGTTGCGCAGGAACTTCAGGATCAGCGCGAGGTTGACGTGGACCGTGCCCTCCAGCTTGGGCAGGCCGCGGATCTCGATCGCCGCCTGGGCGAAGTAGTTGTCCTTCTCGAAGCCCTTGGCGGCGATGACGTCCCACATCAGGTCGATGACCTTCTCGCCCTCCGTGGTCACCTTCATCTTCGTCATGGGGTTGAAGAGGAGATAGCGGCGGTCGTCGGGGCCGGCGGAGCGGAAGTAGTCGACGGCGCGGTCGCTGAACAGCTTCATGCCGACGAGACGGACGTACGCGTCGGTCAGCTCGCGGCGTACGTGCGGGAAGGCGGTGACGGGGCGTCCGTAGAGGATGCGCTGGTGGGCATGGGTGACGGCCTCGTACATCGCGTGCTCGCAGATGCCGATCGAGGCGGTGCAGAGGTTGAACTTGCCGATGTTGACCGTGTTGAGCGCGGCGTCGAAGGCGGCGCGGCCGGTGTGCAGTACGTCGTCGGGGCCGACCGGGTAGTCGTCGAGACGGAACTCGCTGACGTACTTCGAGGAGTCGACGACGTTCTTCACCAGGTGGTACGCCGGGTGGCGGCTGTCGGCGGCGAAGAAGACGTAGCCGTCGGGGCCCTCGACGTCGGTGCGCCGGCCGAAGACGGAGACCAGTCCGGCGGCGTTGCCGTTGCCGATGTAGTACTTGGAGCCGCTCGCCCGGAACCCGCCGTCGCCGTCGGGCTCCAGCAGCATGTCGGTGGAGTAGATGTCGGCGCCATGGGCCTTCTCGGACAGACCGAAGGCGAACACCTCGCCCTCGGAGAGGAGTTCCGCCGCGCGCGTACGGGCCGCCGCGTTGTCGCTCTGCCAGACCGGGCCGAGACCGAGGACGGTGACCTGCCACGCGTACCAGTAGTCGAGTCCGTAGAAGCCGAAGATCTCGTTGAGCGCGGCGATGCGGGCGGTGTCCCAGCGCTTGTCCCGGTGCCCGTCAGCGGCGGACGCGGGCGTGAGGAAGGTCGCGAACAGCTTCTCCTTGGCGGAGAACTCCAGGAACTCCGCCAGCCAGGCACGGGAGCGGTAGTCCTCGATCAGCTTGCGCTTGCCTCGGGCCTCGAACCAGTCGACGGTCGCGCGCAGCAGCCTGCGGGTCTCGGGGTCGAAGTGCGTCGGGTCGTAGGTACGCGGGTTGAACAGCAGCGCGTCGGCCATGGATGTTCGCCTTTTCCTGGTCGGGGGCACCGATCCTTCTATGCAATTCGTTGCATAAACAAGTGGCAACGCCTCGGTGAGACACGGCTCACCAGGGAGGTCGCGTGCCTCTTGGCGTCAGCCCCTTGCTGCCAGCCCCTTGCGGTCAGCCTCTTGCGGTCAGCCCAGGAAACTCAGCCGCACCTGGCGGTCGGGGTTGTCCACGTTCGTGTCGACCAGGCACACCGACTGCCACGTCCCGAGCTCCAGGCTGCCGCCCACCACGGGCAGCGTCGCGTGCGGCGGGACGAGGGCGGGCAGGACGTGGTCGCGGCCGTGGCCGGGGCTGCCGTGGCGGTGCTGCCAGCGGTTGTCGGCGGGGAGCAGGGTGTGCAGCGCGGCGAGCAGGTCGTCGTCGCTGCCCGCGCCCGTCTCCAGGATCGCGATGCCCGCCGTGGCGTGCGGGACGAAGACGTTGAGGAGGCCGTCACGGCCGGCCGCCGCCTCGCGCAGGAAGGCCTCGCAGTCGCGGGTGAGGTCGAGGACGGTCTCGGTCGAACCGGTGGTGACCCGCAGGACTCGGGTGGTGAACGCGTCGGACATGGGGCCATCCTGCCCCATCCCGCCGCCCATTCCGCGATACGGGGCGTCCGCCTTTCGAGACATCATTGACCCTGCGTACGCGATCTGGCTACGTTCTGCGGCATGTTGCGTTCAGCCCTGCTCACCACGCGCGGTCACATCGACCTGCTGCGGGTGGCCTCCTCCGCGTGTCGCCGCGGCTGCTGACGCCCTCTCACCCGCTTCACCCGCTTTTCCTCTCCCCCGGCCGGTCGGCCCGCTCCGTCACGCCTTCGCGCCCACGCGATCGCGCTGACGCGCCTCGCCCTCCCCTGCCCTCGCCCTCCCTCACCCTCCCTCGCCCTCCGCCGCCCTTGCCATGGAGCGCCTATGAGCATCAGCCATGCCCCGCCGCCGCATGACTCACTCGAACCCCTCGTTCCCCTCGTTCCCTCCTCCAGCCGCCGCGCCCTCGTCCCCCGCTGGCTGCGCCGCACCTCGGGGCCGGTCCTCCTCCTCGCCCTCTGGCAACTGCTCAGCGCCACTGGCGTGTTGGCCAGCGACGTGCTCGCCTCGCCCGGGACCATCGCCCGGGTCGGCGCTGATCTGATCCGGGACGGCTCCCTGCCGTCCGCCATGGGCGTATCCCTGCGACGTGTCGCCGTGGGGTTGCTCTTCGGCACCGTCATCGGCACGGCGCTCGCCCTCGTCTCCGGGCTCTTCCGGGTCGGTGAGGACCTCGTGGACGCGGGCGTGCAGATGCTGCGCACCGTGCCGTTCGTCGGGCTCATCCCGCTGTTCATCATCTGGTTCGGCATCGGCGAGACGCCAAAGATCGCCATCATCGCGCTCGGTGTGTCGTTTCCGCTCTATCTCAACGTGTACGCCGGTATCCGCGGCGTTGACGCCCAGTTGATCGAGGCCGGGGAGTCGCTCGGCCTGTCGCGGTGGGGGCTCGTGCGGCACGTCATCCTGCCCGGCGCGCTGCCCGGTGCCATGACGGGGCTGCGTTACTCGCTGGGCATCGCCTGGCTCGCGCTCGTCTTCGCCGAGCAGGTCAACGCCGATTCCGGCATCGGCTTCCTCATGGTGCAGGCCCGTGACTTCCTGCGCACCGACGTGATCGTGGTCTGCCTGATCGTCTACGCCTTCCTCGGCCTCGTCGCCGATCTCATCGTCCGCACCCTCGAAAGGCTGCTGCTGCAATGGCGACCGACGTTCACCGGCCGGTGACCCCCGCCCACTCCGCCCACTCCGCCCCGGGCACGGCGTCCGCCGTACGCGTCGACGGGCTCACCCGCTCCTTCGACGGCCGCGCCGTCATCGACGACCTCCACCTCGACGTGCGGCCGGGCGAGTTCGTGGCGCTCCTCGGGCGCAGCGGCTGCGGCAAGTCGACGCTGCTGCGCGTCCTCGCCGGGCTGGACCGCGACATCGCGGGGACCGTGCTCGTGCCGCGCCGCAAGGCCGTCGCGTTCCAGGCGCCCAGGCTGATGCCGTGGAAGCGGGTGTGGCGCAACGTGCTGCTCGGCCTGCCGGGCAGGCCGGACCGGGGCGTCGCCGAGCGCGCGCTGTCCGAGGTGGGCCTCGATCACCGTACGAACGCCTGGCCCAAGACGCTCTCCGGGGGCGAGGCCCAGCGCGCCTCGCTGGCCCGCGCGCTGGTGCGCGAACCCGATCTGCTGCTGCTCGACGAGCCGTTCGGCGCGCTCGACGCGCTGACCCGCATCAAGGCGCAGCGGCTGGTCGCCGAGCTGTGGCAGCGGCGGGGCTGCGCGGTGCTGCTCGTCACGCACGACGTCGAGGAGGCGGTGCTCCTCGCCGACCGTGTCCTCGTGATGGACGGCGGTGTCATCGCGTACGAGACGGAGATCGGCCTGGAGCGGCCGCGCGGCATCTCCGACCCGCGCTTCGCCGAGCTGCGCGAGGAGTTGCTCCAGCGGCTGGGCGTCGAGACGCCCCCCGAGACCACCAAGGTCGCCGAGGCCGCCGAGGCCGCCGAGGCCGCCGAGGCCGCCGCCTGACCTGCCCCCCTCCCCGCCTGCTCCACGCATCGATCGAACGGAAACCCATGCGACGACCACGCCCCGCCCCCGCCGCTCTCCTCCTTCCCCTGGCCCTGCTGCTCGCCGCCTGCTCCGGCACCTCGTCCGCCGGCACCTCGGTGGGCGGTGCGGGCGGCGGCACCGACGGGAAGGGGTCGCTGACTCTCGACGTCGGTGACCAGAAGGGCGGTTCGGAGGCCGTGCTGCGCGCGGCCGGGGAGCTCGACGACCTCACGTACAAGATCCGCTGGTCGACCTTCAGCTCCGGGCCTCCGCTCCTGGAGTCCGTCAACGCCAAGGCCGTCGACATCGGCGCGGTCGGCAACACCCCGCCGGTGTTCGCGGCGGGCGCGGGCTCGAAGATCTCCGTGATCGCCGCGAGCCACGGCACGGCGGCCGGCGAGACGATCCTCGTCCCTAACGGCTCGCCCCTGAAGAAGCCGGGCGATCTCAAGGGCAGGTCCGTCGCCGTGGCCCAGGGTTCGTCGGCGCACTTCCAGCTGATCGCGTCCCTCAAGAAGGCGGGGCTCGGCTTCAAGGACGTCGAGGTCAAGTACCTGCAACCGGCCGACGCGCTGGCGGCGTTCACGAGCGGCAAGGTGGACGCCTGGGCCGTCTGGGATCCGTACACCTCGCAGGTGCTGCGCGCGAAGAAGGGCCGGGTCCTGACCGACGGGGACGGCGTGGTGAACGGCCTCAGCTTCCAGGTGGCGGCGCCCGGCGCGCTGAGGGACAAGAAGAAGTCCGCGGCCGTCGCCGACTACCTCAGGCGGCTGCGCAAGGCGCAGGACTGGGTCCACGACCACCCTCGGGCGTGGGCGAAGGTCTGGGCGAAGGACACCGGCCTGCCGTACGAGGTCGCGCTCGACGCGGTCAAGCGCACCAACGGCACCCGGGTCCCGGTGGCCGTGGACAAGAACGTCGTCGCCTCCGAGCAGGCCATCGCCGACACCTTCACCGAGCTGAAGCTGATCCCGCGCCGCGTCGACTTCGGCGACTTCGTCGACACCCGTTTCAACGGAGATCTGCCGCCCTCCACCAGCAAGCCGCGTACGTACCGCGAGGAGTCCTGACCATGAACGTCCACCTGCACTGGTTCCTGCCCACCGGCGGCGACGGCCGTACCCTCGTCGACCGGCACGCCTACACCGACGGCGGCATCACGCGCTCCCGCGTCACCCCGGTGAGCGGCGTGCGCGCGCCCGACATCGAGTATCTGGCCCAGATCGCCAAGGCGGCCGAGCAGTTGGGCTTTGAAGCGGTGCTCACGCCGACCGGTACGTGGTGCGAGGACGCCTGGCTGACGACGGTCGCGCTCGCGCAGCACACGGAGCGGCTCAAGTTCCTCGTCGCGTTCCGCCCCGGCGTGCTCTCCCCCGTGCTCGCCGCGCAGATGGCGGCGACGTACCAGCGCATCACGCGCGGCCGGCTGCTGCTCAATGTGGTCACGGGCGGCGACTCGACCGAACAGCGGCGGTTCGGAGACCACTTGGACCACGATCGGCGGTATGCCCGTACCGATGAGTTCCTCTCGGTCGTACGAGGAGTCTGGAGCGGCAAGCCGTACGACTTCGCCGGTGAGCACTACCAGGTGGAGGGCGGGCTGACCGCGCTGCCGCCGGACCCGCTGCCGGAGATCTTCTTCGGGGGGTCCTCGGCGGCCGCGGGTCCGGTCGCCGCGCGGCACACGGACGTATACCTGACGTGGGGCGAGCCGCCGGAGCAGGTCAAGCAGAAGATCGACTGGATCCGGGGCCTCGCCGAGCGGGAAGGGCGTACGGTCCGCTTCGGCATCCGGCTGCACACCATCTCCCGCGACTCGTCGGCCGAGGCGTGGGCGACCGCGAACCGGCTGCTCGACGACCTCGACCCGGACACCGTCGCCGCGGCCCAGGAGGCGCTCGGCCGCAGCGAGTCCGTCGGTCAGCAGCGGATGCTCGCGCTGCACGGCGGCTCCCGCGACCAGCTGGAGATCGCGCCGAACCTGTGGGCCGGTGTCGGCCTCGTGCGCGGCGGCGCGGGCACCGCCCTGGTCGGCAGTCACGCGGACGTCGCCGACCGGATCGAGGAGTACCACGCGCTCGGCGTCGAGCACTTCGTGCTGTCCGGCTACCCCCACTTGGAGGAGGCGTACTGGTTCGGCGAGGGTGTCATCCCCGACCTGGCGCGACGCGGCCTGCTGCCGCGCGTCCCGGCGTCGGCTCCGGGGGGGGGCGCTCCGCTTGGTGAATAGGTGAATCCTTTCCGGGCCTGCCCGCCTCTTATCACGTTGCTGCATGGGTCAGCGTCGGCTCTTGTGGCGCCGCGTTCAGGTGCCGGCGGCCCGTTCGGCCGGTACGCAGGCCTCATGTACGCGAGTTCGCCAGGTCGCTGTGCGCCTAGCCGCAGGACGCGGAGGACGCGGCACAGGATGGAGGTGGAGCGGGTCGCGGCCGGGGTCAGCCCCATATATGCCCAGCACGGTGAATACACCCCGATGAGGAGAAACGTCGTAAGACATTCCGAGCGCGCCCTCTACATAATGTAACTTGTGATCCAGGTCACATCGCGTCGACGAAAGGATCATGTTTTTGCATATCCACATCTCCGTTTACCTGTGACACGATGCCAATGTGTTGGCAGCAATGATTGTCATCGGATACCGGGACGACCTCGACCGCGCACTGCATGACCGGGGTTTGGATCCCTTCTATATCGTGCAGGCGCCGTCGAGTCCGCCCAGGAACCGGAACTTCACGTTCGTCTCCGACATGGAGAACGCTCAGGAAGTTCTGCGAGCAGTACTTTCCGCCCCTCTCCACAACGTGGCAGGTGCCCTCTCCGTCCACGAGATGGGCGTATTCACTGCGGCCTATCTGCGACAGCAACTCAACCTCCCCGGCAACGCGGACACCAGAACCGCGCTCTACTTCCGGGACAAGTACCTGCAGAAGAGCGCTCTGCCGCCCCACATCAGACGGGCGCGCTGCCGCCATGTGCCGGTGGGCGCGTCTTTCGCGGACCTTGTCGCCGAACTCGGGGAGACGATCGTCGTCAAACCGGCGACCGGCGCGGGATCGCTTCGCACCAGTATCGTCCGCTCCCCGGAAGAGTATGAGCGGGCTCTGACATCACTGCCGAGCCAGTCGGACGTCGGGATCGTCGCCGAGTCCTTCATCGATGCCCCGGAAGTCTATATGGACGGCATCTGGCGGAACGGCTCTCTGTACTGGTCATCCATGAGCAACTACCACAGCGCGCCCCTCACCGCCGTGGAAGGCGGTTTTCTGGCCGCGCACATACTCGACGAGCGGCAGCATCCCGCACTGTTCCAGGAGACGGAAGCACTCGCCCGGCAGGTGCTGAGAAGCCTCAACGCTCCTGATTGCGTCTTTCATATGGAAGCGTTCACGGAGGAAGCGGGTCTCACTTTCGGTGAGTGCGCCATCCGCCTCCCCGGCGCCCTTTCCCCCCAGGTGAACAAGCTGACATTCGACGTCGACCTCTTCGACGTGGAGATCAGCCTCGCATTGGGCGAAGAACCGGCCCCGATTCCGGAAATCGGCCCACCCGATCGCTTCTACGGATACATACTGCTGCGCCGCTTTCCGGGCGGAAATCTGACCCAGGGCGACTTTGAGCGCAACTTCGAGTTCGACGAGATCCAGTATTCCTCGTCTCCTGATGCTCCGGTCGGACCTTACGGCCGCGTCGGGCAGGCCATCGTATCCGACCAGGACGAATCGAAGCTCCAGAAAATGATCGCGGAAATCGCCCGGTTCAATGAGTTGGGCGCGGATAGCTGAATCCCCACCCGGGATCCCGGGACCCTGGTGCATTCCTTCCGATCGGAGGTACTCGCCCCAATGCCGGACCCACACCCCGCCTCTGCACTGCCGCAACTGCTCGACCGTGCGGCTCGTGACACCACTCGCGGTGTCACATTCATCGGCGGCCCGTTCCTGTCCTACGCCGAGCTGAGGGAGTGCGCGGGCCGGATTTCCCAAGGGCTGCGCGGCCACGGCACCGACCCGGGCGATCGGGTGCTGATCGTCGCCGATGAGCCGGTGAACTTCTTCCCCGCCTTCTGGGGGTGCGTGCTGGCCGGTGTCGTACCGTGCCCCATCGCGCCGCCGGCCGACGCGTCCCGGTGGCGGGCCCAACTGGAGCACTTGCGCGCGCTCTTGGGCGACCCACTGGTACTCGTGTCCAAGGCCGCCCAAGGGGACATGCCCGATGTCGGGTTGCGCACGGCTACGCCGGAGGAGCTGGACCACGCCTCACCCCAGGGCGCCCCCTCCCACACCCCCGCCCCCGACGATCTGGCCCTGCTGATGCTCACCTCCGGATCCACCGGATCGAGTAAGGCCGTCAGGCTCACCCACGCGAACCTGCTGACCGCACAGGCCGGGAAGGCGGGAGCGCTCGAACTGGGGCCCGACGACACGTCGTTGAACTGGATCTCCACCGACCACATCGCCGCGATCGAGGCGCATCTGCTGCCGATGTTCAACGGTGCCGACCAGGTCATGACGGATCCGGCGACGGTACTGGCCGACCCGGTGGAATTCCTCAGGCTGCTCTCGACCCACCGGGTCAGGGTGACCTTCACCCCCAACTTCCTGTTCGGGCAGATCAACCAGGCACTCGCGCGGCGGCCCGCCGCACTGCGGGGAGTGGACCTCTCACAGGTGCGGTACATCATTTCCGGCGGTGAGGCGACCGTGACCGCCACCGTACGGGAGTTCCTGGACGCCCTCTCGGACTGCGGGTTGGCCGAGGACGTGGTCGTGCCCGCGTTCGGGATGACCGAGACATGCGCGGGCAGCGTGTTCAACCGCGACTTCACCACCCGCGACTCGGAAGCGGAGTTCCCGCCGCTGGGCCGCCCGGTGCGAGGTCTGCGTATCCGCGTCGCGGACGGCGAGGTCCAGCTGCGCGGGCCGATGGTGACCGACGGGTACTTCAACGACGACCGTGCCACCGCGCAGGCGTTCACTGCCGACGGCTGGTTCCGCACCGGAGACCTGGGGCGCCTCGGCGCCGACGGCCGGCTGACCCTGGTCGGCCGGACCAAGGACTCCATCATCGTCAACGGCGTCAACTACTACAGCCACGACCTCGAAGCGGTCCTGGACGAGCTGGGCGAAGTCAAGCGCGGGCAGGTCGCGGCTTTCCCGATCCGTCCCGACGGCGCAGACTCCGAGCAGCTCGCCGTCGCCTTCGTCCCCGCCGGGAATCCCGCCGACGACATGGCCGTCTACCAGGCGCTCGTGGCGATCCGCAGCTCCACGGTGATGCACTGGGGGTTCCGCCCCCAGCTGATCCTGCCCGTCGCCGAAGCGGAGATCCCCCGCGGCAACCTCGGCAAGGTCCAGCGCTCCCGGCTGCGCGCGGCCGTCGAGGACGGCGGCCTGGACGCGGCGGCCCGCCGCGCGGACGAGGTGAGCACGCGGTTCCTCGGCGGTTACGTGGCACCGGACGGGGAGGCCGAGACCGCGCTCGCCGAGATGTACGCCCGCGTGCTGCACACGACGACGGTGCCGGTGACCGCCGGCTTCTTCGACCTGGGCGGCACCTCACTGGACGTGCTGCGGCTCAAGCTGGAGATCCAGGCCGCGTTCGGCATCGACGACGTACCGATGTCGACCCTGCTCCAGGCGCCCACCGTGCGCGCGCTGGCCCGGCACCTCGCAGGCGGGCAGAGCACCGAGGGGGACGCCGCGTACGACCCACTCGTGCCCCTCCAGGTCACCGGCGACGGAACGCCGCTGTTCTGCGTACATCCGGGCCTCGGAGAGGTACTGGTCTTTGTCAATCTCGCCAAGTACTTCACGGGGGAGCGGCCGTTCCACGCGTTGCGGGCCCGCGGGTTCGGGCAGGGCGAGACGTACTTCGGGTCGTTCGACGAGATGGTCTCCACCTATGTGGCCGCGATCCGGCGGGCGCAGCCGGACGGGCCCTACGCCGTCGCGGGCTACTCCTACGGCGGGGCGGTCGCCTTCGAGATCGCCAAGCGGCTGGAGGCCGAGGGCGACGAGGTCAAGTTCGTGGGCGTCTTCAACCTGCCGCCGAGCATCTCCGGCCGCATGAACGAGATCACCTTCACCGACGGCGCGATCAACCTCGCCCTGTTCCTCGAACTGATAAACCCGGCGGACGTCGAAGCGCTCACCTCCCGACTCCGCGCCCTGCCCGAAGCCGAGCAGCCGGCCCACCTGATCGAGCAGGCGCCGAAGCGCCGGCTGGCCGAACTCGACCTCACCGCCGAGCGGTTCACCGCCTGGGTGCGTCTGGCACAGAACATGGTGCACCTGGGCCGCGCCTACGAACCGTCGGGTTCCGTCGAGCGGACGCAGGTCTTCTACTGCACCCCGCTGCGCGGCACCAAACAGGAGTGGCTGGACGACCAGCTCCGCCACTGGGACGACTTCACGCGAGGCCCCAACACGTACATCGAGGTGGACGGGGAGCACTACACCCTGATGAGCCCGCAGCACGTGCGGACCTTCCAGGCGACTCTGCGGCGCGAACTGGACCGCGCACTCAGCTGAGAGCCAAGAACGGACAGAGGCATGCAAGGCAAGAAGATTCTCGTCACCGGCGGGACCGG
Source organism: Streptomyces sp. NPDC003032 (assembly GCF_053591415.1). Taxonomy (NCBI): domain Bacteria; kingdom Bacillati; phylum Actinomycetota; class Actinomycetes; order Kitasatosporales; family Streptomycetaceae; genus Streptomyces; species Streptomyces sp. NPDC003032. Next base: position 89,929 of record NZ_JBSFTT010000015.1, read on the forward strand.
GCAGGTCGCGAGGCCCGTCGCCGAAGCGCTCGCCCCCGACAACGACGTGTGGTGCCTGGGCCGCTTCGGTGACCGGAGCGCCCGCGAGGACCTGCAAGAGCTGGGAGTCCGCACCTTCACCTGGGACATGGCCGCCGACGGCCTGGAAGGGCTGCCGGACGACTTCACCCACGTACTGCACTCCGCGGTGCACCGGGGCGACGGCCGCGACTTCGAGGAGACCGCGCGGATCAACGCCGCGGGCACCGCACGGCTGATGACCCACTGCTCCACCGCCGAGGCGTTCTTGTACGTGTCGTCCGGCGTCGTCTACGACCGGGCCGACCGCACCCACCGGTACCGCGAGAGCGACCCCCTGGGCGGGGCGGCACCGTGGCTGCCGACATACCCCGTCGCCAAGCTGTCCGCCGAGGGCGTGGTGCGTGGCCTGAGCGAAGCGCTCGCGCTGCCCGCGGTGATAGCCCGGCTCAACATCGCCTACGGCGTGCACGGCCACGGCGGCGTACCGATGATCCTGTTCGACCAGATGCGCGCGGGGAAGCCCTGCGCGGTGCCGCTCGAAGGGCAGAACTACTGCAATCTGCTGCACACCGACGACCTCGTCCGTCAGGTGCCGCTGCTGTGGGGCGCGGCGCGGGCGCCCGCTCGGGTGCTGAACTGGGGCGGCGACGAAGAGGTCGGCATGACCGACCTGCTGGAGTACATGTCCGCGCTCACCGGGGTGCCGCTCCGGCTGGACCGCAGCGACTGCAGCCGGGAGACCGCGATATTCGACCATGACGCCCGCCGCCGCCTGATAGGCGAATGCACCGTCGGCTGGAAGGCGGGGATCGCCCGCACCTTGGCCGAGTTGTTCGACGAGTACCGCGACCGCGTCGAGAAGTACGTCGCCGAACACGCCACCGATGTCCGTAGGGAGCGGGGATAGCATGCGCAGGCCTGTGGACATCGACGCGTTCCAGCATGTGCTGTGCGCGGCCCTCGGTTCCGACGTACCCGTGTGCTCCCTGGACCGGCTGGGCCAGGGCGAGGGCGGGTTCGTGGCCCTGGACCCCAAGGTGCTCCGGCATCCCACCCTGGTCGGCGGCGGAGCGCTCTACACCCCGACGAGCCCCGCCCCCACCCCGCGGGCCCTCGACGCGCTGCTGGGGCGCGCGGAGTCGCTGGGCGTGTCGCAGGTCCTCGTGCCGAACGTGCGTCGCACGGACGACACGGCCGCGCTGCGGGCGGCCGGCCTCGTCCCCGTCGCGGCCGGCAGCGAGTGTGTCGTCCGGCTGACCGGGGAGGTGGACGACGTACTGCGCCACCGCGTCGGCTCGAACCAGCTCCGCGACCTCCGCCGCCGCCACCGCGCGGTCTCCCGCGAACTCACCTGGGAGCGGATTCCGCTGGCCGCGCTGGACGCGAAGCCGTGGGCGCGGGACGCCTTCGTCGACCTCCACCGGCGTCAGGCGGAGCGCCGGGGCAGCCGCCACAACCCGTACAGCGCCGAGGCCCTCGACGCGCTGGTGCGCGGCGGGCCCGCGGAGCACATGGAGATGGTCGTGCGCCGCCGCGAGAGCGCCGTCGTCCAGGCCGGGCTCCTGGCGCGGTCCCACAACGGCCGGGGCGTCCACCACCTCACCCAGGCCACCGATCACGGAGACCCTGTCGCGCGCCGCAACCTCTACCTGGCGAGCCTGTACGCGCTGTACCTGGAGGCCCGGCGCTCCGGCCTCGACTGGGTCCACCTCGGCCGGGGCGATGTCCGGCGCATGCGCCGTCTCGGCGCCGACCTGTTCGTCCCCCTCGACCACTGGCTGCGCGCCGACGGCCTCCTCCCTCTGGAGGAGGGGGAGGCGGAACCGGCGCTGTCGCGCTTCGCGGCTCCTCCGGTCGCGACGGTGCCCGTCCCGGGGCCGGCCCGCTTCCGTCACCGGCCGCGCTTCGACACGGTCGACCTGTCGAGCAACACCAACCCGTTCCTGGGGGCCGAAGGCCAGTACCCCCATCTCGACACGGCGGAGCTGGCCAGTACGTACCTCTCCACGATCGCGAAGCTGCCCGGCCACGCAGGCGTCGGCGCGCTGAGCACCGATCACCTGCTGTTCACCAGTGGGGCGGTCGACGCCGTCATGCTGCTTCTCGCGGCGCTCGCCTCGCCCGGCGAGCCCGTCTGCGTCACGCCGCCCACCTTCGAGCTCTACGCCCACTTCGCCCGCCTCCTGCGGCTGCCCGTCGTCGAGGCACCGCTGCGCGGCGACGACCTGTCCGGGCTCGACACCGAGCGGATCCTGGCGGCGGATCCGCGGGTGACGATCCTGTGCGATCCGAACAACCCCGTCGGGACGCGGCTCGACCGGGCGCGGGTGCTCGACCTCGTCACGCGTACCCGCGGCCTTGTGGTGATCGACGAGGCCTATGTCGAGTTCAGCGAGCACTCTTCGTACGCCGGTCTCGTCGCACGGCACGACAACCTCATCGTGCTCAGGACCCTCTCGAAGGCATGGGGTCTCGCCAGCGCGCGCTGCGGGATCGCGCTGGCCCGGCCCGGGATCGTCGACGCGCTGCGGCGGGTGCAGGTGCCGTTCGGTTTCACGGACGCGTCGCAGCGCGCCGTGCGGGACCGGCTGACCAACTCCCGCCGGGCGCTCGCCGCCATGCGGCTCATCCGTGCCGAGCGCGACCGGATGGCCGCCGCCCTGGCCGGTCATCCGGCGGTGGAGCGGGTGTTCCCCTCCGAGGCCAACTTCCTGCTGGTCCGGCTCCATGGGCACGAGCGCGTGATGGCACAGCTCCGCGACGCGGGGATCATCGTCGCCGACACCGGACGGCTCGTCCCCGCCACGTGCCGCGTCTCCATCGGCACCCGGCGCGCGAACGACATGCTGCTCGACGCGCTCACCTCGGCGCTCTGAACAGACACCCGATCTGAACAGACACCCCGAAAGGACCCGGTTCGTGGGCAACGACTCATCCTCCGCCTCCTCCTCCGATGCCTCTCTCACCAGCACCGTCGTCGCCAAAGGTTTCGCTCGCTGGAGTCCCGAGCTGCACACGGAGTTCGACGACAACGCCCACCACGACCGGGTGGGCCAGACGCTGGTGCACGAGACCGACCTGGTGCGCGTCTGGGAGACCCACCTCCAGCCCGGGGAGCGCCTTCCCGTTCACCGGCATGTGCGGGACTACTCCTGGACGGCCCTCACCGGCGGCCGGGCCCGTCAGCACGCGAGCGACGGCACCAGTCGGGAGATCTCATACGTCCGCGGCCAGACCCTGCACTTCCGTTGCGACGGCGGCCGCCACCACCTCCACGACCTCAAGAACATCGGCGACGACGTGCTGTCCTTCCTGACCGTGGAGATCAAGGGCGGGGCGGGGGAAGATCCCGGACCCCGCTGAAGTTAGTAGAAACGTGAACGACATCGGGGTAGGAGACGCGGCCGCCGCCGCAGCGGCACAGGACGTGGACGTGGTCGTCATCGGCGCGGGTCAGGCGGGGCTGTCCAGCGCCTACCACCTGCGGCGGGTCGGCTTCGAGCCGGACCGCGACTTCGTGGTCCTCGATCACGCGCCCCGGCCCGGCGGCGCCTGGCAGTTCCGGTGGCCTTCCCTGACGTACGGGAAGGTGCACGGCATGCACGCGCTCCCCGGCATGGAGCTGACGGGCGCCGACCCCGCGCGCCCTTCGTCGGAGGTCGTCGGCGAGTACTTCACGGCGTACGAGGACCGCTTCGACCTGCGGGTACGGCGCCCCGTCGATGTGCGCAAGGTGCGCGAGGGCGAGAGCGGACGGCTGCTCGTGGAGACCTCGGCGGGTGCTTGGTCGACGCGTGCGCTGATCAACGCGACGGGCACCTGGGACCGGCCGTTCTGGCCGCGCTATCCGGGCCAGGACACCTTCCTGGGGCGCCAGCTGCACACGGCCGTCTATCCGGGGCCCGGGGCCTTCGCGGGACAGCGGGTGATCGTCGTCGGCGGTGGCGCCTCGGGCACGCAGCACCTGATGGAGATCGCTCCGTACGCGGCGCGGACCACCTGGGTCACGCGGCGCCCGCCGGTGTTCCGCGAGGGGCCGTTCGACGAGAACTGGGGACGCTCGGCGGTCGCCATGGTCGAGGAGCGCGTACGTCAGGGGCTGGCGCCGCGCAGTGTGGTGTCGGTGACCGGCCTGGCCGTGAACGACGCGATACGGCAGGCGCGCGCCGACGGGGTCCTCGACCGGCTGCCGATGTTCGACCGGATCACGCCGAGGGGCGTCGAGTGGGACGACGGGCGCCGTGTCGACGCGGACATGATCCTCTGGGCGACCGGCTTCCGCGCCGCGATCGACCACCTGGCTCCGCTGCGGCTGCGCGAGACGGGCGGCGGTATCCGCGTGGACGGCACCAGGGCCGCCGCAGACCCCCGCGTCCACCTGGTGGGGTACGGGCCTTCGGCCAGCACGATCGGCGCCAATCGCGCGGGGCGCGCGGCCGTACGAGACATCCAGCGGCTGCTGGCGGGGGCGCCGGCCGCCGTATGAGCCGACGCCCGGGACCACTCCCCTCGCGGGCGGGTCAGGAGCGGCGGCTCTGCTTGCTGTTCCTGGTGGACTCCACGACGTTCTTCTGGTGCTCCTCGAAGTTCGCCGTGAAGCGCGTGTCCCCCGGCTTCACCGTCACGAAGTACAGCCAGTCCCCCGCGGCCGGGCTGATCGCCGCGCGCACCGCCTCTTCACCCGGATTGCTGATCGGCGTGGGCGGCAGTCCCATGCGCGCATAGGTGTTGTACGGGCTGTTGGCCTTCGTGTCAGGGCCGCTGTCGACCTTCGTGTCACGGCCCCCGGTGGCCGGCGTGGAGCGGTTGAGGGCGTAGTCGATGGTGGAGTCCATCTGCAGGGGCATGCCCTTGTCCAGGCGGTTGTAGATGACCCGGGCCACCTTGCCCATGTCCGCCTTGGAGTCCGCCTCAGCCTCGACCATGCTGGCGATGGTGACGGTCTGGTAGACGTTCACAGCGTTGCGGTCGGCACCCGCCGTGACATGGCCGCCGCTGAACTTCTTGTTCGCGGTGTTCACCATGTACGACAGGACGGACGCCGGCGTCGACTGGGAGCTGATCGGGTACGTCGTCGGGAAGAGGTACCCCTCCGGGTTGCCCCCGGCGTCGCCGGGGAGTCTGAGATCGGCCTTCGGCAGGGCCTTCTTGGTGGTGCCCGCGGGCACCTTCAGGGCCTTGTCCACAGCCGCGTACACCTGGCCCGACCGCCAGCCCTCGGAGATGGTCAGGGACTCGGGGCGCCCGTCGTCGTCCGGGAGCAGCAGCGGCACCGCCACGGCGGTGGCCGCCACGACGGCTCCGGTCGCGATCAGGGCGGTCCAGCCCCGCCGCGTCAGTCGAATCGTGCCCCGTCGCGGTTTCTTGGTCTGCATGGGGGCACATTAACCCGCAAATACGCTTATTTACGACATATCTTTATGGCGTCGGCTCCAGTTGGGCGTCTCTGCGGACGAGGGCGGCGTACCGCCCGTCACGGGCCAGGAGTTCCTCGTGGGTGCCGCGCTCCGCGGTGCGCCCCGCGTCCAGGACGACGATCTGGTCGGCGCCGCGGACGGTGGAGAGCCGGTGGGCGATGGTGAGGGTGGTCCGGTCGGCGGACAGGGCGTCGATGGCTTCCTGCACGGCCCGCTCCGTGCGGGTGTCCAGGGCGCTGGTCGCCTCGTCGAGGATGAGGACCGGCGGATCGCGCAGGATGGTGCGGGCGATGGCCAGGCGCTGCTTCTCGCCGCCGGAGAAGCGGTGGCCGCGCTCGCCGACGACCGTGTCGTAGCCGTCGGGGAGCGACGCGATGTGGTCGTGGATCTGGGCGGCGCGGGCCGCGGTGACCAGCTCCTCGTCGGTGGCGTCAGGCTTGGCGAAGCGGAGGTTGTCGGCGACCGAGGCGTGGAAGAGGTACGTCTCCTGGGAGACCACGCCGACCGCGCGGGCGAGGGTGTCGAAGTCCAGGTCGCGCACGTCGACGCCGTCGAGGGTGACGCGGCCGCCCGTGACGTCGTACAGCCGGGGGACGAGGTGGCTCAGGGTGGACTTGCCGGAGCCGGTGGACCCGACGACGGCCAGGCTGCCGCCGGCGGGTATCACGATGTCGATGCCCTGGAGCGTGGGCCCGGACGTGTCGTCGTAGCGGAACTCGACGTCCTCGAAGCGGACCTCGCCCTTGATCGCGTCGAGGCGGACCGGCTTCTCGGGCTCGGTGATGTCGACGCTCAGGTCGAGGTACTCGAAGATGCGCTGGAAGAGGGCGAGCGAGGTCTGGATCTGCACGCCGGTGGAGAGCAGGCTCACGGTCGGCCGGAACAGGCCCTGCTGGAGCGAGACGAAGGCGACGAGTGTGCCGATCGAGACGGTCGGCCCGCCCATCCGGAACGCGAGGCCCGCGCTCCAGTAGATGACGGCGGGCATGGCGGCCATCACGATCGAGATGACGGCCATGCGCCAGCGGCCCGCCATGTTCGACCGGATCTCCAGGTCGACCAGCTGCTCGGACTCGTCGGCGAAGGACTTGGTCAGCGAGTCGGCGCGGCCCATGGTGCGGCCGAGGACGATGCCGCTCACGGAGAGCGATTCGGTGACGGTCGCGGCCATGACGGCCATCTGCTTCTGGCGCTGCGTGGCGATCTTCTTGCGCTCGCGGCCGACGCGTCGGCTGATCCACACGAACGCCGGGAGCAGCAGCAGCGAGACGACGGTCAGGCGCCAGTCCAGGGCGAGCATGGCGGCGATGGTCGCGATCACGCTCGTGAGGTTCGAGACGAGGGAGGTCGCGGTGGAGGTGACGGTCGCCTGCATGCCGCCGATGTCGTTGGCGATGCGGGACTGGACCTCGCCGGTGCGGGTGCGGGTGAAGAAGGCCAGGGACATGCTCTGGAGCCGGCCGTAGACGGCCGTGCGCAGGTCGTGCATGACCCGCTGCCCGACGGACGTACTGATCAGGGTCTGCAGGACGCCGAAGACGCTCGTGACCACCGCGCTGAGGATCATGCCGAGCGCGAGCAGGCTCAGCAGGCCCGTGCGCCCCTGCGGGATCGCGGTGTCGAGGATCTCCTTGAGCAGGAAAGGGGTCGCGACCGAGACGAGGGATGCGGCGCAGACCAGCAGGCCCACGACCGCGAGGCGGCCTCGGTAGGGGCGGAAGAGGCGGAGGATGCGGCGCATCTGGCGCGGCGGTTCCTGGCCGGGGGCCTGGGGTGGCGGCGTCCAGGTCGGTTCGTCGTGACGCATGGGCTCCTACGGGAGTCGGGCGTTGATATTCAGAGAGCTTAGCTCACAGTTACCTATATTCACAATGTACTAGGTCCTGATAATGTTCCGGATATGAGCACCCCGGACACCGACGGCCCTCTCGCCGAACAGCTGCTGCGGCTCACCCGCAGGCTGCACCGCATCCAGAAGCACCACCTGGAGCCGGTGGGCGTCACCCCGGCCCAGTCCCGGCTGCTGCGCACCCTCGCGCACTTCGAGGGGCCGCCACGCATGGCCGACCTCGCACAGCGCCTCGAAGTGGTCCCGCGCGCCGTGACGAGCCTGGTCGACGGCCTGGAGGCGAGCGGCCTGGTGCGCCGGGCGCCGGATCCGAGCAATCGCCGCGTCATCCGGATCGAACTGACCGATACGGGACAAGATGCCCTGAAGAAGCTGCGCGGCGCACGTCGGGCCGCCGCAGAGGACATCCTGGCTCCGCTGACCGCCGACCAGCGCGCGGTCCTCGGCGGTCTGCTGTCCGCCCTGCTCGACGACCCCGAAGGTCGTTGCTGACACCGCCTGGTCGTCGCTGACACCGTCAGGTCGTCGCCGACACCGCCAAGTGGTCGCCGACACCGCCAGGTCGTCGCTGACACCGCCGAGGAGAGCCCATGCCGCTGCTGGAGCCCGAGCCGGACACCCTGCGCCCCCCACCGCGCGAACAGGACCCGTCACCCGATCGTGTGCCGGACCGGCGGGCCACCGGCACCCCGGAACCGCTGCGCTCCGAGCTGACCGCGCTGCTCGGCGCGGACAAGGTCCTCACAAAGGTCTCGGACCTGGTGCGGTACGCCTCGGACGCCAGTCCCTACCGCTTCGTGCCGCAGGTAGTGGTCGTCCCCGTGGACATCGACGACGTCTCGGCCGTCCTGTCGTACGCGCACGGCAAGGGCCGCGAGGTCGTCTTCCGCGCCGCGGGTACGTCGCTGAACGGCCAGGCCCAGGGCGAGGACATCCTCGTCGACGTGCGCAAGCACTGGGCGGGCGTCGAGGTGCTCGGCGCGGGCGAGCGGGCGCGCATCGCTCCCGGCACCACGGTCGTGCGCGCCAACGCCACACTCGCCCGGTTCGGCCGGGTGCTCGGCCCCGACCCGGCGAGCGCGATCGCCTGTACGATCGGCGGCGTCGTCGCGAACAACGCCTCGGGCATGACGGCGGGCACGACCCGCAACTCCTACCGCACGGTCGCCTCGCTGACCTTCGTCCTGCCGTCGGGCACGGTCGTGGACACGGCAGAGCCGGACGCCGACGAACAGCTGGCGCACGCGGAGCCCGCCCTGTGCGAGGGGCTGCTCGCGATCAAGCGGGAGATCGAGGCGGACGCCGAGCTGGTGGCCCGGATCCGCGCCAAATACCAGATCAAGAACACCAACGGCTACCGCCTCGACGCCTTCCTCGACGGCACGACTCCCGTGGAGATCCTGCGCGGTCTGATGGTCGGCTCCGAGGGCACCTTCGGCTTCATCTCGGAGGTCGTCTTCGACACGCTGCCGCTGGACCGGCACACCAGCACCGCCCTGCTCTTCTTCCCCTCGCTTCCGGCGGCCGCCGCGGCGGTGCCGCTGTTCACCGCGGCGGGCGCGCTCGCCGTCGAGCTGATGGACGGCAACACCCTGCGCGCCTCGGTCAGCGTGCGGGGCGTGCCCGCCGACTGGGCCGGGCTCCCGAAGTCGACGACGGCGCTCCTGGTGGAGTTCCGGGCGCCGGACGAGACCACGCGGGAGGCGTACGAGGCCGCCGCGGCCAAGGCCCTGGAGGGGCTTGAACTGGTCGCCCCGGTCCCGTCGGTGACGAACGCCTTCACACGCGACGCGAAGACGATCGGCGGCTACTGGAAGGCGCGCAAGGCGTTCGTCACGGCTGTCGGCGGCACCCGCCCCTCGGGGACCACGCTGATCACCGAGGACTTCGCGGTGCCCCCGAGTCGGCTCGCCGAGGCCTGCGAGACCCTTCTCGACCTCCAGACGCGGCACGGCTTCGACACCGCCGTCGCGGGCCACGCCGCACACGGCAATCTGCACTTCCTGCTCGCCTTCGACGCGGCGCTGCCCTCCGACGTCGCGCGCTACGCCGCCTTCATGGACGAGTTCTGCCGCCTGACCGTGGAGCGCTTCGACGGCTCCCTGAAGGCCGAGCACGCCACGGGCCGCAATCTCGCGCCCTTCCTGGAGCTCGAATGGGGTCCCAAGGCCACGGAGTTGATGTGGCGCACCAAGGAGGTCATCGACCCGGACGGCGTGCTCGCCCCGCGCATCGTCCTCGACCGCGACCCCAAGGCCCATCTGCGGGGCCTGAAGACCATCCCGAAGGTGGAACCGATCGCGGACCCGTGCATCGAGTGCGGCTTCTGCGAACCCACCTGCCCCAGCGAGGACTTGACCACGACGCCGCGCCAGCGCATCGTGCTGCGCCGCGAGATGATGCGCCAGGCTCCGGGCTCCCCCGTCGAGGACGGCCTCGTCGAGGCGTACGGCTATGACGCCGTGGACACCTGCGCGGGCGACTCGACCTGCGCGCTGGCGTGCCCGGTCGGCATCGACACGGGCGCCCTCATGAAGGACTTCCGGCACGCGCGCCACTCGCCCCGTGAGGAGAGAATGGCCGCCCTCGCCGCGAGGAACTTCAAGGCCGTCGAGGCGTCCGCGCGGCTCGCGGTGGCCGCCGCCGACAGGATCAGCGACCGGTTGCTCACCGCGGTGACCCGTACCGCCCGCAGAGCCGTACGTCCCGACCTCGTGCCGGAGTGGCTGCCGCGGATTCCCGGCGCCTCCGTACGCAAACTGCCGCGCACCGAGCGTGTGGGCGCCTCCGCCGTCTACTACCCGGCGTGCGTCAACCGCATCTTCGGCAGCCCGGGCGACCGCTCCCTGGCCGAGGCCGTCGTCGCCGTCTCCACGCGCGCGGGCAAGCCGGTTTGGATTCCCAACGATGTCGCGGGGACGTGCTGCGCGACGATCTGGCACTCCAAGGGGTACGACGCCGGGAACGTCCTCATGGCCAACCGCATCGTCGAGGCCGCCTGGGGCTGGACCGCGGGCGGCCGTCTGCCGCTGGTCGTCGACGCCTCGTCGTGCACGCTCGGCATCGCGCACGAGGTGGTGCCGTATCTGACGGCCGACAACCGCGCGCTGCACCGGGAGCTGACGGTCGTCGACTCGATCGTGTGGGCCGCCGACGAGCTGCTCCCGCACCTGACCGTGCACCGCACGATCGGCTCCGCGGTCCTGCACCCCACGTGTTCCATGCGGCACCTCGGTGACGAACCACAGCTGCGTGCCGTCGCCGAGGCCTGCGCGGACGAGGTGGTGGTACCGGACGACGCCGGGTGCTGCGCGTTCGCGGGTGATCGCGGCATGCTCCACAGGGAACTCACCGAGTCGGCCACCCGCCGGGAGGCCGCGGAGGTCACCGCCCGCTCCTTCGACGCCCACCTCTCGGCGAACCGCATGTGCGAGGTGGGCATGGATCATGCGACGGGCCGGGGCTACTGCTCCGCGCTGCTGGAGTTGGAACGGGCGACGCGGCCGGCGCTGGGCTGAGGAGCTTCTCTACGGGGCTGAGGGTCTTCTCTGCTCGGCTGAGGGTCATCTTGCTCGGCCGAGGGTCTTCTCTGCTCGGCTGAGGGTCATCTTGCTCGGCCGAGGGTCATCTCTGCTCGGCTGAGATCCTTCTCTTGTCTCAAGGAAATCCAACTCCCCGACCACTCCAGCCTCTTGCATCCCCGCCGTAGCCCCATCAGGGTGGCTTCCGCCCCAGTGGTAGAGACCACCCGACTTACAGCTACGGAGGTCCGATGCACGACGAGAACGCGACACCGACCCCTGACGGCGCCACCCCCGAGGAAGGCGCCGCGGGCATACCGGGAGACGGCCATTCGCGCCGCACGGTACTGCGCACGGCGGGCCTCGCCGGAGCCGGGCTCGGAGTCGGCGCCTTCGCGGGCGGCACCGCACACGCCGACACCCCGGGCGCCGCCCCAGCCGCCGCCCCGGACACGGCGCAGGCGTCGGCATCGGCGCCGGCGCGCGAGGGCGAGACCATGATCGGCGTGCCGTTCCAGCGGCGCTCCACGGTACGGGTCGGGATCATCGGGCTCGGCAACCGCGGCGGCTCCATGATCGACCTGTTCCTCGCGCTTCCGGGCGTACGCGTCGTCGCGCTCTGCGACCCGGTCAAGGAGAAGACCGCGGCCGCCGCGAAGAAGGTCACCGCCGCGGGCCAGCCGGCCCCGGCGACGTACACCAAGGACGAGCACGACTACGAGAACCTGTGCCGGCGCGGGGACATCGACTTCGTGTACGTGGCGACGCCCTGGGACTCCCACTTCGCCATCTGCAAGTCGGCGATGCTGGGCGGCAAGCACGTGGGCGTGGAGTGCCCCCTCGCCATGCGCCTGGACGAGCTGTGGGAGCTGGTGGACCTCTCGGAGCGGACCCGCAGACACTGCATGCAGCTGGAGAACTGCTGTTACGGCAAGAACGAGATGCGCGTCCTGCGGATGGCACACGCGGGCAAGTTCGGCGACCTGCTACACGGCGCGGGCGCCTACAACCACGATCTGCGCGGCCTGATGTTCGACCCCGACTACTACGAGGGCCCGTGGCGCCGCCTGTGGCACACGCGGCTGCGCGGCGACCTCTACCCCAACCACGGCTTCGGCCCGGTCGCCAACTACATGGACGTCAACCGCGGCGACCGCGTCACGCACATCTCCAGCTTCGGCACGCCCGCCCTCGGCCTCGCCGAGTACCGCGAGGCACACATGCCGGCCGGCGACCCGAGCTGGAAGGAGACGTACATCGAGAGCGACCGCACCATCAGCCTCGTACAGACGGCGAAGGGGCGGGTGATCCGCCTGGAGCACGACGTGTCGACCCCTCACCCCTACAGCCGGATCAACAGCCTCGGCGGCACGAAGGGCGTCTTCGAGGACTACCCCGCCCGCATCTACATAGAGCCCGACCACACGAACGACCAGTGGGCCGACTTCGCCAAGTACGCCGACTTCGACCACTGGCTGTGGAAGGAGCACGCCAATCCGCCGGGCGGGCACGGCGGCATGGACTACATCATGATCTTCCGGCTGATGCAGACCATGCGGCTCGGCCTCGTCCCGGACTTCGACGTGTACGACGCCGCGACGTGGACGGCGCCCGTGCCGCTGAGTCACCTCTCGATCAAGGCGAAGGGCGCGCCGCAGGCGATCCCCGACTTCACGCGCGGACTGTGGAAGAAGGCGCGTACGGGAGTGGACTCGCAGAAGCCGGAGGCGTAGCGAGCGCCAGGGCCCCCTTCCGCGCGGCGCTCAGCAGCGCAGCCGGTCCTCCGTCAGAACGCCCTGCACGGTGGCCGGCGTGCGGTCGTGGCAGCCGCCGTCGCCGTACTGCCGGTAGCGCTCGCGGGAGGTGCCCACCGCGTGCCGCTCCTCGCGCGGAACGTTGGAGATGTACGAGGCGTCACCGTCGTAATGGTCATCGGTCATCGGTCATCGGTCACCGGTCATCGGTCACCGACCACCCGATCCGCCGGTCGCCACGTGTCGAGACGCTCTCGGCGCGATCACCGAGGGAGATCTCCGTACGCAGCCGGTCATCCGCGCCGAGCGTCGTCGTGCCGTCCATCGTGTACGTCCGGTCGGTCCGTACCGCCCGGCCGCCCGGCCGCCCGTCGTGACCGTCTCACGGTCGGTCCAGGTGGCCTTGAGCGCGTCCAGCGCCTCGCCCTCGGTCCATCGGTGCACCGAGGTGTTGGCGAGGGTGCGCCTCACGGTCGTGGTGACGCGGCCGTGCGAGGTGTTCAGATGACCGGGGACGCTCAGACGGTGGCCGCCCTCGGTGACGACGTTCCCGATGAACATCTCGACCCGCCGGTCGCGGCCCAGCGTCTCGCTGTAGCGGGTGACGTCCTTCTCCACGGACCAGGTGATGCCGTCGGGGGACGGCTGCGGAGTGGAGGTGCGGAACACTTCTACGCCCCCGATGCGCAGGTAGCCGAGACGGTCGTACTGCCTTCCCTTCACCTTGCCGTCCAGGCGCAGCACCACCTTCTCCCAGCGGTCACCGCACCCGCGGGGTGGCGTGTAGTCGCCCTCGTACGGCGTGAAGTCCTTGAAGCGCGCCTCGGCGACCGTGACGTCGCAGCGGCGAGGGTGACCCCGAAGAGCATGGACATGACGCGTCTTCTCATGGGGGCCTACTAAGGGCAGTTCGCGATCACCGCAATGGCACCTTCAGGCTCTCCAGGCCTCTTCAGGCTCTTCAGGCTCTTCAACAGCGGTGGTGGCTCACGCCTTGAGGTTCGCCCTGTCACCCATCACCACGACCGGGTGCTGCTCCGGGTCCAGCGTGCGCAGCAGATACCCCATGCCCGACTTGGACAGGCTCACGCAGCCCGACGTGCCGCTGCCGTGGTCCATGTGCAGCCAGATGCTGCCGCCCTTCGCCTGGCCCTGCGGGCGCGTCGGGTCGTTCGGCGGGGTGCCCTGGGCGCGGTTGTAGTCGATGGCGATGACGTAGTCGAAGTCGTGCCAGTGCGTCTTGGGCCAGTAGTGCGGGGCCTGCATGGAGGCCGACTGCGTGTACGGGAACTTGGCACCCGGGTCCGCGAGGACACCCCCCGCGTCGGTGAGCGTGAACACCCCGACCGGGCTGCGCTTGTCGTTCTCGCGGTGGTCGGTGGTCCAGCCCCTCTTCCCGTTGTGCGCGGGCCAGCTGCGGGTCTTCTCCCACGTGGTGTCCGTCTTCCCCGACTTCGTGTACAGCACGACGGTCGACTTCGCCGAGTCCTCGCCGTCGCCGTAGACCGCGACGACCTGACGGGAGTCCTCGGGAATCCTCGACCGCAGGCGGTCACCCACATCGGGAATGCTTTTGAGATCGACAGGCCTTTGATGAGCGCCCCCGGCGCCCTTGGCCTGCCCGGACCCGGCGTCGCCCTTCTCCGCCTCCGTCTCCGTCTTCGCCGAACTGCCGCCTCCGCTCCCGCAGGACGTCAGAAGGACCCCGCAGGCCGCTGCCGCGACCACCGCTCGCACCGCACCGGCTATACGCATCCGTCCATGGTCGCACCCGGCCCGCGATGCCCCGTCCAGCCCGCGCGCCCAGACGAAGACGGGCCGATTCTTTACCCCTGGACGGAAAATCGTTTGCCTCGGACCACCGTCCGACGCGAACCTTTCACGGTTTGTTACCGCCGCTCGCCTCTCCTGAGGTCGGAGCCGACGGCCACCGCTCCGAGTCCTGGGACGTCATGCAGATTCGCGATCTTCCGTATTCCGATCCCGGCCTCCCCGATGCCCGGTCAGGGCCACGCTTCCTGCTGTGGCTCGGCCGCAACCAGCTCGGGGGACAGCTCAGATCCCTCGCCTGGGGTCTGTTGCACTTCGGCTCGATCGCGGGCCTGCCCTACATGGTCGGCATCGCTGTGGAGGCCGTGCTCGACCGGTCCGGCGGACGGCTCGCCCTCGCGGGCGCGCTGATCGCTCTCCTCGGCGTGGCCATCGCGCTGGGCGACACGATGCTGCACCGCACGGCGGTCACCAACTGGATCACGGCAGCGGCCCGCGTACAGCAACTCCTCGCCCGCAAGACCGCCCTGCTCGGTTCCGCCCTCACCCAGCGCGTGGCGGCCGGTGAGGTCGTCGCGGTCTCCACCGGTGACGTCGAGAAGATCGGCTGGTTCGTGGAGGCGCTGTCGCGGTTCGCCGCGGCCGCGTTCACGGTCGTCCTGGTCTGCGTCGGCCTCCTTCTCTACCAGCCCGCGCTCGGTGTCGTCATCGCCGTCGGCATCCCGGTGCTCGCACTCGCCGTGCTCCCGCTGCTGCCGCCCGCCACGCGCCGGGCGGACTTCCAGCGCGAGAAGGCCGGACGGGCCACCGAGCTGGCGTCGGACACCGTCGCCGGTCTGCGGGTGCTGCGCGGCATAGGCGGCGAGGAACTCTTCCTCGACCGCTACCGCCGCGCCTCCCAGGAAGTCCGCACGGCCGCGGTGCGCAGCGCCCGAATGTGGGCCGTGATCTCCGCGATCCAGGTCCTGATGCCTGGCTTGCTACTGATCGCGGTCGTCTGGCAGGGCGTGCACCTCGCCCGCGACGGCCGGATCACCGTCGGCGAACTGGTCACCGTCTACAGCGCGGTGATGATGCTCAACTATCCGCTGCGGCACTTCGAGGAGATCGCCATGGCGTACTCCTTCTCCCGCCCCTCCGCGAAGCGGGCGGCACGAGTGCTCTCCCTGGAACGGACGGCGGAGCCGACGACCGAGCCCACGCAGGCGCGTACGGCGGGGCAGACCGAGAAGCCGCCCACCCCATCACCGGTCGGGGCCGGGGCCACGCGGTCCGGGCACGCCGAACGTCCATGGGCGGGCGGCGCCCGGCCCACCGGCGACCTGTACGACCCCGTGACGGGGCTTCTCGCCCCGGCCGGACGCCTCACCGCCGTGGTCTGCGGTGACCCGGACGAGGCGGGACGGCTCGCCGAACGTCTCGGCGGGCACCCCGCGTTCGAGGAGGCGACGGGCCTGCCGTCCGTACGTCTTGGAGACGTACCGCTCGATGACCTGCCGCTGTCCGCCGCGCGCACCGCCGTCCTGGTGCAGGACAAGGACCCTGTCCTGCTCTCCGGCACGCTCAGCGCGCTCCTCGACGTACCGTCGTCCGGAGCCGTCACCCCCGAGGAGGCGCTCGCGGCGGCGCAGTGCGCGGACGTCCTGGACGCACTGGCGCAGACGTCGGTGGATGACGACCCGATGGCCGCGCACCTCACGGAACGCGGTCGCTCCCTCTCCGGGGGCCAACGCCAGCGCCTCGCGCTGGCCCGCTCCCTGGTCGCCGACCCCGAAGCCCTGGTGCTCGACGAGCCGACGTCCGCCGTCGACTCGCACACCGAGGCACGGGTCGGCGACGGCATCCGGCGGCTGCGGGCCGGACGCACCACCGTGGTGCTCACCTCGTCGCCGCTGCTCCTCGACCGCGCCGAGCGTGTCGTCTTCCTGGCCGACGGCGAGGTCGCGGCGGTCGGCGCCCACCGTGAACTGACGCACAGCGAACCGCGGTACCGCGCGGTCGTGACCCGCGAAACCGACGACGAGCGCGCCCGTGTGGACGCCCTCACCGAATTCGACATCGAGGAGACGGCATGATCGGCCTGGCGCCACCGGAGTACGACCCGGCGGTCCCCACGACGGCGGAAACCCTGCCCATAGGCGCGACCGCGACCGTCCGCACCTACGTGCGCGAGCTGTTCCAGCGCCACCGCCGGGCCTTCCTGCTGCTCATCGCGGTGAACACACTCGCCGTGATCGCCTCGATGGCCGGTCCCTACCTTCTCGGCGACCTCGTCGAGAAGGTCTCGGACGGCGCCCGCGACCTCCATCTGGAGCGCACGATCGGCCTGTTCGCGCTCGCGCTCGCCGTGCAGGCCTTCTTCGTACGAGAGGTGCGGCTGCGTGGCGCGATGCTCGGCGAGCGGATGCTGGCCGACCTGCGGGAGGACTTTCTCGTACGGTCCGTCGGACTGCCGCCGGGAGTCCTGGAGCGGGCCGGGACGGGCGATCTGCTCTCCCGGATCACCACGGACATCGACCGCCTGGCCAACGCCATGCGCGAGGCCGTACCGCAACTCGCGATCGGCGTGGTCTGGGTGGCACTGCTGCTCGGCGGCCTTGTCGTGACCGCGCCGCCGCTGGCGCCCGCCGTCCTCGTCGCCGTACCGCTCCTCGTCGTGGGCTGCCGCTGGTACTTCAAGCGGGCCCCCTCCGCCTACCGCTCGGAGGCCGCCGGATACGCCGCCGTGGCCGCCGCACTCGCCGAGACCGTCGACGCGGGCCGCACCATCGAGGCACACCGGCTCGGAGAGCGCCGCATCGAACTGTCGGAACGCCGCATCAAGGAGTGGACCGCCTGGGAGCGGTACACCCTCTATCTGCGGTCGGTGCTCTTCCCCGTGATCACCTTCACCCACACCACCGTGCTCTGCTCGACGCTGATGATCGGCGGAGTCTTCGTCCTTCAGGGCTGGATCGGCGTGGGACAGCTGACCACGGGCGTGCTGATCTCCCAGATGCTCGTCGACCCGCTGGGGATCATCCTGCGCTGGTACGACGAGCTTCAGGTGGCCCAGGTCTCGCTGGCCCGGCTCGTCGGCGTGCGCGACATCGAACCGGACGCGGGCGACGCCTCCGTCATTCCCAAGGGACGCGTTGTCCTCGCGGACGACGTGCACTTCGGTTACCGCGAGGGCGTCGACGTGCTGCGCGAGGTGTCCCTCGCCGTCGAACCCGGCTCCCGCGTCGCCCTGGTCGGCCCGTCGGGCGCGGGCAAGTCGACGCTGGGCCGGCTGCTCGCCGGCATCTACGGGCCGCGCACCGGTCAAGTGACCCTGGGCGGCGCCGCGTTGTCCGACATGCCCGCGGAGGAGGTCCGCGCCCATGTGGCCCTGGTCAACCAGGAGCACCACGTCTTCGTCGGCTCCCTGCGCGACAACCTCCTCCTCGCCAGGACCGGGGCACGGGACGCCGAACTGTGGGCGGCACTCGGCGCTGTCGACGCGGCCGACTGGGCGCGCGGCCTCGACGAGGGGCTTGACACCGAGGTCGGCTCGGGCGGGTACGCACTGACGCCCGCGCAGGCGCAGCAGATCGCGCTGGCCCGTCTCGTCCTCGCCGACCCGCACACACTGGTCCTGGACGAGGCGACCTCGCTCCTCGACCCGCGCGCCGCACGCCACTTGGAACGCTCGCTCGCCCGCGTCCTGGACGGCCGCACGGTCGTGGCGATCGCCCACCGCCTGCACACCGCACACGACGCGGACGTCATCGCGGTGGTCGAGAACGGCCGGATCAGCGAACTCGGCAGCCACGACCAACTCGTATCCGCCGACGGCGCGTACGCGGCGCTGTGGCGGTCTTGGCACGGGTAGGGGGTTGCTGGCGGCAGGGCGCCTTACAGCCGCCCGGCCAGGGGTAATTAGGGTAGGCGGATGGCTGCATCGCCCACGGATCCCGGCACTCCCGACCGGCGCGGGCCTGCCCGTTACCTCTGGTGGGTGACCATCAGCCAGCGCCGACGGGTCGTGGCCGGAGCCCTGTTGGGCACGGCATGGATGATCTGTCTGACGCTGCCTCCGTACGTCCTGTCGCGTGCCATCGACGACGGTCTGCGGCCCGGCGATCAGGGGGAACTGGTCGGTTGGGTCGCGGTCCTGCTCGGCATCGGGGTGCTCAACGCCTGGCTGGCGATCATGCGGCACCGCACGATGACCCGGATCCGGCCGGACATCTAATTCCGCACCATACGTGTCGTGGTCGACCATGCGACCTGGCTCGGCGCGGCGCTGCCACGCCGTGTCTCGGCAGGTGAGGTCGTCACGATCGGGCACTCCGACGTGGGCGTCATCGGCCAGACCGTGACCGTGACGGGCCCCGGCGTGGGCCCGGTGATCGCCTACCTGGTGGTGGCCGCCCTGCTGCTGTCCGTCTCGGCTCTGCTCGCGGTGGTGGTGCTGGTCGGCGTGGTCGGCGTGCCGCTGCTCGCCGTGCTCGTCGGCCCGTTCCTCGGCCGTCTGCAGGGGGCCGAGGCCGCGTACCGGGAGCGGCAGGGCGCCCTCGCCGCCGTACTCGGCGATCTGGTCGGTGGGCTGCGGGTCGTCAACGGTCTGGGCGGCAAGGAGGTGTTCGCGGCTCGCTACCGCGACGGCTCGCGGAAGCTGCTGGCCGAGGGCAACCGCGTGGGCTCGTCGATGAGCTGGATCCAGGCCTTCGGGCTCGGCCTGCCCACGGTGTTCCTGGCCACCGTGACGTGGCTCGCCGCCCGCATGGCCGCGCAGGGGACCATCACGGTCGGCGAGCTGGTGGCCGTCTACGGCTACGTCGCCGTTCTCGTGGTGCCGGTGTCGTCCTTCATCGAGAGCGGCTACGACATCAGCCGGGGCTTGGTCTCGGCACGGCGTGTCGTGCGCTTCCTGAGCCTGGAGCCGGAGGACTTCTCGGCCGGGCCCGGGAAGGAACCAGACGGAGGGGAGGACTCCACGCGTCGGCTGCACGGGGATGACGCCGAGGTCAGAGTGAGCGAGGGCGGGCCCGTCGGAGGCAGGGGCGGGGACAGGGACAGAGGCGGGGACAGGGGCGGGGACGGGGACAGGGGCGGGGACGAGGACAGGGACGGGGACGGGCTGTGCGCGGAGGTGCCCGGTAAGCGTGTCCCCCCTGTCGACGGCCCCGAGGCGCCTTCCGTGCTGCACGATCCGCTCTCCGGCGTAAAGGTCACGCCCGGCCTCCTCACCGCGCTCGTCAGCGCCCGCACGTCGGACGCCACGGACGTCGTCGACCGCCTCGGCCGGTTCGCTCCTTCCCCGACCACCTGGGGAACGGTCCGCCTCGACGCCGTCGCCCTGGACCAGGTCCTCGCCCGGATCCTCGGCGCGGACAACGGAGCCGATCTCTTCGCCGGTACGTTGCGCGCGGCGATCTCCGGCCGCCACGACCCGGACGAGCAGACTCTCGCCCGCGTGGTCGAGGAGGCCGTGGCCCGCGACATCGTGCTCGGCCTTCCCGGCGGACTCGACGCCCACCTCGACTCCCACGGCCACAACCTCTCCGGCGGCCAGCGCCAGCGCCTCCGGCTGGCCCGGGCTCTGCTCGCCGACCCCGAGGTGCTGCTGGCCGTCGAACCCACCTCGGCGGTCGACGCCCACACCGAGGCCAGGATGGCGGCCCGTCTGCGCGCCGCCCGCAGCGGCCGCACGACCCTCGTGACCACCACCTCCCCTCTCGTCCTCGCCCAGGCCGACACCGTGTATTACCTGGTCGACGGGCAAGTGGCCGCCGTCGGCCACCACACCGATCTGCTGGCCGCCCACCGGGACTACCGAAGCCTGGTGTCGCGCGGCTCCATCGAGCAGGGCGAAGCGCACGACGATCCTGAGAATCACGACACACCAGCACCACAAGACCACGAGAATTCCCTCCCCTCCGCCGAACCGACTCATGAGGTCCTCCGATGACGCCGCCTGATCGCGGAGACAGACCCGAAGCCGCGCCCGGGCATCTGCCCGTCGCGGGCCGACGTGAGGTGAACCGCGCCGCGCTGGAGCTGATACGGCGGGATGCCCGGGCCTTCACTGCCATGATCGTTTTTGCTGCGCTCGCCGCGGCCGCGGGCCTCGTCGGCCCGTGGCTCCTCGGTCGCATCATCAACACGGTCCAGGACGGCGGCGGTGTCGAGGCCGTGGACCGCCTCCGGGGCACGCACCATCGAGGCCTTCGGTCTGCGGGAGCGTCGCATCGCGGAGAGCGAGGAGGAGATCGAACGGTGCGTCGCCGACCGTGACCGCACCCTCTTCCTGCGCAGCGTCCTCTTCCCGTCCATCGACATCTCGTACGTGATCCCGGTGGTCGCCGTGCTCCTCGTCGGCGGCGTCCTGCACGACCACGGCACGGTCAGTCTCGGCACGGTGGTCGCGTCGGCGCTGTACCTGCGCCAGCTCTCCCAGCCGCTGGACACGATCCTGCAGCGGGTCGAGGAGCTGCAGAGCAGCAGCGCCTCCTTTGCCCGCGTCGAGGGCCTGGCGGGCGCCCCGACGGGTACGGCCGACCGCACGACCTCGGCTGACGCCTCCGCCCCCGGCCGCGTCCCCGAGGACGACCGCATCGACGTCGACGGTGTGCTTTTCGCCTACGGCGACGGCGCCGAAGTCCTGCGCGGCGTCGACCTGTCCGTACGCCCCGGCGAACGCCTCGCCATCGTCGGCCCGCCCGGCGCGGGCAAGACCACCCTGAGCCGACTCCTCGCCGGTATCGACGCGCCGACCAACGGCACGGTGACCGTCGGCGGGGTGCCGATCGCCGACCTGTCCCCCGACCGGCTGCGGGCGACAGGTCGTCCTCGTCACCCAGGAGCACCACGTGTTCCTGGGCAGCCTCCGGGACAATCTGCTGGTCGCGGCGGAGTCCGCCACGGACGCCGAGCTGCACGCCGCCCTCACGGCGGTCGGTGCCGCATGGGCGGCAGACCTGCCGAACGGCCTGGGCACCGAGCTGGGCTCCGGCGGCCACCGGCTGCGCGGGGCACAGGCCCAGCAGCTGGCGCTGGCCCGGGTCGTGCTCGCCGATCCGCGCACTCTCATACTCGACGAGGCCACCGCGCTCCCGGACCCGACGACGGCACGCCACACCGAACGAGCTCTGGCCTCCGTCCTCCGTGGCCGGACCGTCATCGCCATCGCCCACCGTCTGCAGACCGCCCATGACGCGGACAGCGTCGCGGTCATGGAGGCGGGCCGGGTGATCGAGCTCGGCACCCACGAGGATCTCGTGACGGCCGAGGGATCCTACGCGGCGCTCTGGCACTCCTGGCACGGCGAGCGGCCGCCGGCCACCGGAGCCAAGGCCGACCTGTCCGGCACCAGGACTCGGACCGGCCCGCCCGCCACCGAGGCCCTGAGCGGCCGCTCGGGCACCTGAGCCGAGGCCCGCCCTCTTACGAGAGGCGACGATCAGATGAAGTTGAGCGCGGCCGCGCCGCCCACTCCCCCGAGCAGCATGAACACCGGCATCAACACCTTCAGCTCGACCCAGCTCCCGGCCCGGAAGCGCAACGCCTTCGGCGGCCCTATCGGGTACCAGCGCTTGCGGCCGATGGGAATGGGCCACAGGACCGGGCATCCGGAAACCGTCAAAGCGTCCCCGAGGTCGTGGACCAGCGCGCCAAGGACGATCGGCAGCCCCAGCCACAGATACTCCTGGCCGGGCGCGGTGAACAGCCAGTCCGAACCGTTGCCGGACTTGTCGAGCACCCCGGCGAGGATCCAGGCGCTCGTCGCGGCGAGCAGCCACACCAGCACATCGCTGCTCGACCCGCGCGCCGCCCGCCACAACAAGCCTTCGATGGCGAGCACCATGTGGACGAAGAGGATCGCGAGGACCGCCCAGCGCCCGCCGGATATGGCCAGGGCCGAGGCGCCTACCCCTATCAGCACCGCCCACAGCCAGGTGTGCGTCAGCGTGCGGTGCCCGCCCGAGCGACGCGGGTCCCCCTGCTTGCGCGTCGCCTTGTAGACGGCGTACGAGAGCTTGTCGACGATCTCGCACAGTCCCCGCGAGAGCGGTCCGAAGGCACGCGAGATGGTCGCCGACTTGTGGTCGAGGTCGGGCGCGAGCGCCGCCCCGGCACAGATCAGGGCTCCTACGAGGAGGACCGGCCAGGGCATCATGTGCCCCGCGGCCGCGGCGGCCGCGCCGACTCCGAGCCAGGCCGCCGCCCCCGACAGTGAGTGTGCCGGTCCCATCATTGCTGCTGCCCGCCCCATTTCCATTGTTCTGACGCCCCGTTGGCGACACAGCGTAGCGTTCGTGATCTTCGTGGAGACCGCCGGTTCCCTGATCAGGTGAGAAGGAGGGCAAGATGGGGGTGTGACCCTTATCGATCAGCTGCCGCCGGATGCCGACCCAGATGCCCTCTTCGAAGCCTTCTCGTCGTGGGCCGAGGACCAGGGGATCACCCTCTACCCGGCCCAGGAGGAGGCGCTGATCGAGGTGGTCTCCGGGGCGAACGTGATCTTGTCCACTCCGACCGGTTCGGGCAAGAGCCTGGTCGCGGCGGGGGCCCACTTCACAGCTCTCGCCCAGGACAAGGTCACCTTCTACACGGCGCCCATCAAGGCGCTGGTGTCGGAGAAGTTCTTCGACCTGTGCAAGCTCTTCGGCACCGAGAACGTCGGCATGCTCACGGGCGACGCGTCGGTCAACTCCGACGCCCCCGTCATCTGCTGCACGGCCGAGGTCCTCGCCTCCATCGCGCTGCGGGACGGCAAGGCCGCCGACATCGGCCAGGTCGTGATGGACGAGTTCCACTTCTACGCCGAGCCGGACCGCGGCTGGGCCTGGCAGATCCCGCTGCTCGAACTGCCGCAGGCGCAGTTCATCCTCATGTCGGCGACGCTCGGCGACGTCTCCATGTTCGAGAAGGACCTGACGCGCCGCACGGGCCGGCCCACCTCGGTGGTGCGCTCGGCGACGCGCCCCGTGCCGCTGTCGTACGAGTACCGCCTGACGCCGATCACCGAGACGATCACCGAGCTGCTCGAGACCAAGCAGGCACCGGTCTACATCGTGCACTTCACGCAGGCCCAGGCTGTCGAGCGCGCGCAGTCGCTGATGAGCATCAACATGTGCACGCGCGAGGAGAAGGACAAGATCGCCGACCTGATCGGCAACTTCCGTTTCACCACCAAGTTCGGCCGCAACCTTTCGCGCTACGTGCGACACGGCATCGGCGTGCACCACGCGGGCATGCTGCCCAAGTACCGCCGCCTCGTGGAGAAGCTCGCCCAGGCAGGCCTCCTGAAGGTCATCTGCGGCACGGACACCCTCGGCGTCGGCGTCAACGTCCCGATCCGCACGGTCCTGTTCACCGCGCTCACCAAGTACGACGGCAGCCGTGTCCGCACTCTGCGCGCGCGGGAGTTCCACCAGATCGCCGGGCGGGCCGGGCGCGCGGGCTTCGACACCGCGGGCCTCGTGGTCGCCCAAGCACCCGAGCACGTCATCGAGAACGAGAAGGCGCTCGCCAAGGCGGGCGACGATGCGAAGAAGCGCCGCAAGGTGGTGCGCAAAAAGGCTCCGGAGGGCTTCGTCGGCTGGACGGAGAACACCTTCGAGAAGCTCATCGCCTCCGACCCGGAACCGCTGACCTCCCGCTTCCGGGTCACGCACACCATGCTGCTGTCCGTGATCGCCCGCCCCGGCAACGCCTTCGAGGCGATGCGCCACCTCCTCGAGGACAACCACGAGCCGCGCAAGCAGCAGCTGCGGCACATCCGCCGGGCCATCGCGATCTACCGCTCGCTCCTCGCCGGCGGCGTCGTGGAGAAGCTCGACCAGCCGGACGCCACGGGCCGCATCGTGCGCCTGACGGTCGACCTGCAGCAGGACTTCGCTCTGAACCAGCCGCTGTCGACGTTCGCCCTCGCCGCCTTCGAAGTCCTCGACCCAGAGTCGCCTTCGTACGCCCTCGACATGGTGTCCGTCGTCGAATCCACCCTCGACGACCCACGCCAGATCCTCGCGGCCCAGCAGAACAAGGCGCGCGGCGAGGCCGTGGCGCTGATGAAGGCGGACGGTGTCGAGTACGAGGAGCGGATGGAGCGGCTCCAGGACATCACGTACCCGAAGCCTCTGGAGGAGCTGCTCTTCCACGCGTACAACACCTACCGCACGAGCCACCCGTGGGTCGGTGACCACCCGCTCTCCCCGAAGTCCGTCGTCCGCGACATGTACGAGCGGGCGCTGTCCTTCACCGAGTTCACGTCCTTCTACGAGCTCGCCCGCACCGAGGGCATCGTGCTGCGTTACCTCGCGAGCGCGTACAAGGCCCTGGAGCACACCATCCCGGACGACCTCAAGTCCGAGGACCTGGAGGACCTGATCGCCTGGCTCGGCGAGATGGTCCGTCAGGTCGACTCCAGCCTCCTCGACGAGTGGGAGCAGCTGGCCAACCCCGAGGTCATGACGGCGGAGGAGGCCCAAGAGCGGGCCGACCAGGTCAAGCCGGTCACGGCCAACGCCCGCGCCTTCCGCGTCCTGGTGCGCAACGCGCTGTTCCGCAGGGTCGAGCTGGCCGCCCTCGACCACGTCGAGGAGCTCGGCGAACTGGACGGCGAAACCGGCTGGGACGCGGACGCCTGGGGCGAGGCCATGGACAAGTACTGGGACGAGTACGAAGATCTCGGGACCGGCCCCGACGCGCGTGGCCCCAAGCTGCTG
This sequence comes from Streptomyces sp. NPDC003032, assembly GCF_053591415.1. Classification (NCBI taxonomy): domain Bacteria; kingdom Bacillati; phylum Actinomycetota; class Actinomycetes; order Kitasatosporales; family Streptomycetaceae; genus Streptomyces; species Streptomyces sp. NPDC003032. The sequence continues at coordinate 114,955 of NZ_JBSFTT010000015.1, forward strand.
CTCATCGAGGAGGATCCCGAGCACGGTCTGTGGCGCGTCCGGCAGACGTTCGCCGACCCGAACGGCGACCATGACTGGGGCATCAGCGCGGAGGTCGATCTCGCGGCCTCCGACGAGGAAGGCCGTGCCGTCGTCCGGGTCACGGACGTCGGCCAGCTCTGAACACCCCGAGGAACCGCGTGTCCCGGACAGGAGTCGAGGAACTGTCATGAACAATCCCGCCGACCGGCTGGTCGACCTGCTGGACCTGGAGCAGATCGAGGTCAACATCTTCCGGGGCCGCAGCCCGCAGGAGTCCCTGCAGCGGGTGTTCGGCGGGCAGGTCGCCGGGCAGGCCCTGGTGGCAGCGGGCCGCACCACCGAGGGTGACCGCCCGGTGCACTCGCTGCACGCGTACTTCCTGCGCCCGGGCCGACCGGGCGTGCCCATCGTGTACCAGGTGGAGCGGGTCAGGGACGGTCGCTCCTTCACGACACGCCGCGTCACCGCTGTCCAGCAGGGCCGCACGATCTTCAACCTCACCGCCTCCTTCCATCAGCCCGAACAGGGCGCCTTCGAACACCAGCTGCCGCCGCGCATCACGGCTCCCGACCCTGAGTCGCTCCCGACGGTCGCCGAGGAGATCACGGAGCACCTCGGCGCGCTCCCCGAGCAGCTGGAGCGCATGGCCAGGCGCCAGCCCTTCGACATCCGCTATGTGGACCGGCTGCGCTGGACCGCCGAGGAGATCAAGGACTCCGAGCCGCGCAGCGCGGTGTGGATGCGCGCCGTCGGCCCGCTGGGCGACGACCCGCTCGTGCACACCTGCGCGCTCACCTACGCGAGCGACATGACGCTCCTGGACGCCGTGCGCATCCCGGTGGAGCCGCTCTGGGGGCCGCGTGGCTTCGACATGGCGTCGCTCGACCACGCCATGTGGTTCCACCGTCCCTTCCGCGCGGACGAATGGTTCCTTTACGACCAGGAGTCCCCCATCGCGACGGGGGGTCGCGGCCTCGCCCGGGGCCGCATCTACGACATCGAGGGCAGGCTCCTGGTGTCGGTCGTTCAGGAAGGGCTGTTCCGCCCGTACGGGGAACGCCACATGGACAGCCCGACAGCAGGAGCGTGAGCGACATGGGACCCATATGGGAGGCATGGTGCGACGGATCGACGTGGCCGAGAGACGGGCGCGGCTGGCGCTGCGCCACCGGCTGACGGCCGACACCAGGTCGGACGATCCGGTCGAGGTGGCACGCTCTCTGCTGGCGCTGCACGGCACCGATCCGTCGTCGGTGTACGTGGGCGCCTGGGCCCGCATGCGGGACGGCCGTGTGGCGGACGTGGAGCAGGCACTGTACGAGGACCGGTCGCTGATCCGGTTCATGGGGATGCGCCGCACGGTGTTCGTGACGTCCCTCGATGTCGCTCCTGTGCTGCAGGCCGCGTGCTCGCGAGCCATCGCCGCCCGTGAGCGCCGCCTGCTCCTGACGATGCTGGCGGAGTCCGGTGCCGCTGCCGACGCGGCCGGAGTCGCGGCGTGGCTGGCGGCGACCGAGGAGGTGGCGCTGCGGGCACTCAAGGAGCGCGGCGAGGCGACCGCGGCCGAATTGGCGAGCGACGACCCGCGCCTCGGCACGGAGCTGGTGATGGCGCGCGGCAAGAGCTACGAGGGCCGGCAGAAGCTGGCCAGCAGGCTCCTTCTGCTCCTCGCCGCCGAGGGCCATGTCGTACGCGGACGCCCGCGCGGCACCTGGACCTCGCACCAGTACCGCTGGGCCCCGCTGACAGATTGGTTTCCCGGTGGGCTCACCCACTGGGCCACCCAGGAGGCCGAGACGGAGCTCGCCCGGCGCTGGCTGCGGACGTTCGGCCCGGCCACGGCGGACGACCTGCGCTGGTGGGCGGGATGGACCAAGACCCAGACGAAGCGGGCGTTGACCGAACTGCGCCCCGTCGAGGTGGACCTGGACGGGATGCCCGGCCTGCTGCTCCCCGACGACGTGGTGGAGACCTCCCGGCCGGAGCCGTGGGCCGCTCTGCTGCCGGCGCTGGACTCGACTCCGATGGGTTGGCAGAACCGCGGCTGGTTCCTCGGCGACCACGGCCCGCGCCTGTTCGACAAGAACGGCAACATCGGCCCGTCCCTGTGGTGGAACGGCCGGATCGTGGGCGGCTGGGCCCAGGACGGCCGAGGTGAGATCGTGTGCAGGTTCCTCGAGGACGTCGGAGCGGACGCGCGGAGCGCGGTGCGGGCTGAGGCCGAGCGTCTCGCCGCGCGCCTGGGCGGCGTGCGGCTCACCGCGCGCACTCGCGGCCGCACATGGCTCGAGGAGGAATTGGCCGCTTAACGACGCCTGGGCAGGGTTGGGGTGGGGCAGGTCAGACATCTGTGCCTCCGTTCAAGGTGAATTACAGAATGGGCAAGGAAGACAGCTCGATGAGCGAGGCAACGAGGGGGAACGAGCAGTTGAACGGGAATGTGATGGACGACAGGAATCGGTTGCTTGCCGAGGCCGTGGTTCTGCGCAAGGCAGGCCGAGGCGAGGAGGCCCGAGAGCGGCTCGTCGCCCTTTCCGCGCGGTTTCCTCAGGACACTGAAGTGGCCTACCAGACTGCTTGGATCCACGACTCTCTCGGCCTGGAGGCCGAGGCTGTCCCCTACTACAAGCGCGCGCTCGCTGGGACGGGCCTTTCCGACGACGACCGCCGCGGGGCCCTTCTGGGTCTGGGCAGTACCTACCGCGTCCTTGGCCGCTATGAGGAAGCCGTTGCCACACTCGGCGGCGCGGCGACCGAGTTCCCCGACGACGGTGCGCTCAAGACGTTCCTGGCCATGGCGCTGTACAACACCGGCCGGGCACACGACGCGATGGAAATGCTCCTGACACTGCTTGTCGCCACGAGTAAGGATCCGGGGATCGCAGGCTACCGACCTGCCATCGAGGAGTACGCCAAGGACCTCGACGCGACGATGTAATGCTGCGATGCGGGCAGAGGTGGCGCCGCCGGCCTACGCCCGCCTGCGGCGCAGCCACTTCAACAGACCCCGTGATTCTTGTGCAGAAGTGTCGATCGCGACGTCCCTCGGCGGCTCCGGTTCCTCGGCGTGGGTTGCCGGTTCAGGCACGGACCGTGGCGCGGGCCGAGGCGCCGGGTGCTGAGCGCGGGCCTGAGCGAGGCCGATCAGCAAGCTGGAGCGCAACCAGCGAATCTCGTCGGGATCGTCCGCGGTCGTGATCCTCTCGACGATTCGCGCCACGGGAGAATCCGGTGCTCCGTGCGTGCGCGGCACGGGCTTGAGCCGGTTGAGATAGGCACGTTCGTACGGATCTCTGATGATCTCCGCGATCTGTACCGGGTCCAGCAGGGAGGCCATGGCGGCGGCACGCTCCCACGGATCCTCGGACTGCCGCAGCAGGGAGTCCGCGTGCCGGCCCCGCCAGTTGCGCGCCCTCAGGTCTTGGCCCTCGTCAAGCCGTGCGAGCAGCGCTCCGGGCATGCGCCTGGTGAGAAGGCTCGCGTTCGACTCGGTCTGGGCGAACTGACGTAGTTCTTCGGCGAGATAGAGCCAGACGACGGCCCTGTACCGGTTCAGGTAAAATTTTACCGGCGTCAGCGCGCCGACGCGGGCGAGGCGGGTGAAGCGGGTCGAGCTGATGTCCATGAGCGCCGCGCCCTCGGTGGTGCCCACGGCTCTGATGCTCTCTCGCAGCGACTCGGGGAACCCTTCGCTTCCGCGCACGCGATCGATCTCCTCGCGGGTGACGCGGCGCTGGCCGCCCGCCCCGTCTCCGACCGTACGGATGCGTCCCAGCATCACCGCGAGATCGAAGTCGCCGCGCTTCAAGCCGAGTTCCCGCGCGGCGCCGCTCGGCGTGAGCGATGGCCGGACGACCTTCGCGGTCGCTGCGGTCGCCGTCTGCGCGACGGTGTCACTTGTCATGGTGGTTCTCCCCCGTGAGGCGTGATTGCTCTCGGGAAAAACCGTAGCCCGACCACCGCGATCCCCGCTGGACCTGTGGATAACTCTTGTCGTGGCAGCGTCAGCGCTGGTCAGGGGCCCACGACGGGCGTGCGTTCCGGCTGCCGGGCTCCCACGCCCAAGTGCTCTCCCACGCGGTTCACGAGCAGCGTCATCTCGTAGGCGACCTGACCTATGTCGGCCTCCGCGGAGCTGAGGACACAGAGGCAACTGCCGTGGCCCGCCGCGGTGACGAAGAGGACGGCGTCGTCGAACTCGATCATTGTCTGGCGCACATTGCCGGCGTGGAAGTGACGTCCCGAGCCCTTGGCCAGGCTGTGAAGTCCCGAGGAGACCGCGGCAAGATGCTCCGCGTCCTCGCGCTTCAGATCTGAACTCGCCCCCGTCACCAGTCCGTCGTTGGACAGCACCAGCGCATGCCGTACATGCTCCATCCGCTGCGTCAGGTCATCCAGCAGCCAACCCAGCCCCGTGCTCTGCCCCATGGTCCCGTCTCCCCGCGTCCGCTCCCCCTGGCTGGAGGATCTGACCTGCCAGCCTTCCCCACGACCGGCGCCCCGGCAAGCATGATGGGGCCATGGCACAGAAGATGACCGATGATCAATGGCGGGCTTTCGTCTCGCACGGCACACGAACCGGCAAGCTCTCGACCGTCCGGGCGGACGGCAGCCCGCACATCGCACCGATCTGGTTCCTGCTCGACGGTGACGACCTGGTGTTCAACACCGGCAAGGAGACGGTCAAGGGGCGAAACCTGGCACGCGATGGGCGCGTGGCCCTGTGCGTGGACGACGATCAGCCCCCGTTCGCCTTCGTCGTCCTGCAAGGCCGCGCCGAGTTGTTCGAGGACATCGAGCAGGTTCGGCACTGGGCCGCCCGGCTCGGCGCACGTTACATGGGTGAAGATCGGGCCGAGGAGTTCGGCGAGCGTAACGGCGTACCCGGTGAACTCTTGGTGCGCGTGAGGGTCGACAAGGTGCTCGCGTACTCCGCAGTCTCCGACTGAGGGTTCAGCCCACCGAGTCGAGCAGCCGGGCGGTATGCATCCGCCCTGCGTACTCGACCAGTCGTATCAGCACCTCCTTCCCTGAGTCGCGTCCCGCGCGTCACACAGCACCACCGGCGTGCCGTGGTCGAGGTCCAAGGCGCGTGAGACGTCTTGCGCGCCGTACGTACGCGCGTGGGCGAAGCAGTTGACGGCCACGACGAAAGGGATGCGGCGGTGCTCGAAGTAGTCCACGGCGGGGAAACAGTCCTCCAGGCGACGGGTGTCCGCGAGGACGACGGCACCGAGGGCGCCCTGCGACAGCTCGTCCCACAGGAACCAGAAGCGGTCCTGTCCAGGGGTGCCGAAGAGGTACAGCGACAGGCCGGACCGGATGGTGATGCGGCCGAAGTCCATGGCGACGGTCGTCGTGGTCTTCCGGTCGACGCCTTCGGCGTCGTCCACCGACTGGCCTGCTTCGCTGAGCAGTCCCTCGGTGCGCAGGGGGCGAATTTCGCTGACCGCTCCGACCAGGGTGGTCTTGCCCACCCCGAAGCCGCCCGCCACCAGGATCTTCAGCGCCATGGCGGCGTTGTCGTCGCCCGTGGCGTCAGAGTGCTCGGAGCCCATCGATCACCTCTCGGAGAATCTTTTCGTCGGGAAGCCGTGCGGGTGGCACCGGTCGGCTGACCTTGACGGAGCCCGTCTCAAGCAGGTCGCCGAGCAGCACCCTGACCACGCCTACGGGCAGATCGACGCCGGCGGCGAGCTCGGCGACGGACTGCGTCTCGGAGTGGCACAGTGGGATGAGCGCCCGGTGTTCGGGGCCGAGCGTGGTGTCGTCGAGGCCTGTGGCGCCGACGTCGAGCGCGGTGTCGTCGAGGCCCGCGGTGCCGGCGTCGAGCGTCACAAGTGCGATCAGGTCGAAGCGGACGCCGCTCGGTCCCGGCTCGGTCCGCCCGCCTGTCATCGCGTAGGGCCGGACGAGAGGCCCCGCTTCGTTGTCGTACCACTGGCTGCCCGGCTGATGCGGGATGCCGGTCGAGTCCTCGCTCATGGGTACCGGACGCTCTCCGTCATCCGGCTGCGGGAGGTTGCGCGGTGAAGCGCGCCGGCGTGTGGAGGTGCTCGCCCACTCGCTTGACCAGGCGGGCCATCTCGTACGCGACGAGGCTCCGATGTCGGCCGTCACGGAGCTGCGGACGGTGAGGCAGGAGCCGTCACCCGCCGCCGCCACGAATAGGAAGGCGTCGTCCATCTCGACCATGGTCTGGCGTACTCCCCCGGTCCTGAAATGGCGGCCCGCTCCCTTGGCGAGGCTGTGAAAGCCCGAGGCGACGGCGGCCAGGTGCTCGGCGTCCTCGCGGGTGAGGGCTGTCGACGCGCCGACCGGCAGGCCGTCGTTGGACAACACCACCGCGTGCCGCACTCCGCCGACGCGCAGCACCAGGTCGTCCGTCGTCCAGCAGCCAGTCGAGTTCGCCGGTCCGCTCGGCGGGAATGCCCTGGTCCTGGATCACGCGGGTTCTCCTTCGCTGCTGTCGCTGCCCGGTGCGGACCCTGAGGTATCGGGGACCGAACCGACGATGCCTGGGAGCGGGCCTCCACCGCGTGCCCAGCCGTCGCGGTAGGCGGTCATGCGGTCGCGCACCTGCTCTGGGCTGCGCTCGTCGTCTCCCCGCCGCTCGCGGGGTCCTCTGCGTCTGTGGAGTGGCCTTCGCTCAGTTGGGGGGCGAGGCTCGCCTGACGTACCCGACGGGGCAGTCCATCTGTCTCCTCCTGGGCATCCCGATCATCGCGATCCCTGCGCGGCCGCAAGGTGGTGACACCTGGCGGCGGGGGCGGCTGTGTCGCGGCCGACAGGGCGGGGCGGGGTGCTGCCGCCGGAACCGAGGTGCCGTTCATGCGCTGCGGCGGTGTGCCCTGCACGCGTGCGTGCTCCCTCTCCAGGGCCGCCTTGCGCTGCACGGTGTGAGGCTCCGCGCTCTGCACCGTGCCGCTGTGCGGCAGCGTGGTGGGCAGGAGCACGACCGCGGTGGTCCCTCCGTAAGGAGACCGTAGATGCACCTTGATGCCGTGCCGAGCGGCGAGCCTGCTGACCACGAAGAGGCCCAGCTGATCGCTGTCGAACAGGTCGAGCGCCTCGGAGTGCTCTATGCGCGGTTGGCCTCGGTGAGCATCTCCGCTCCCATGCCAAGGCCACGGTCCTCGATCTCCAAGGCGTAGCCGTTGCCGACCGGTTCTCCGCTGACCCGCACCTTGGTGTGGAGAGGTGAGAACTGTGCGGCATTCTCGATGAGTTCGGCGGGGAGGTGGGTGAGGTCGGCGACGGCTGTTCGCACAGCCGAGGCCGCGGGAAGCTGGCGCACCTCCACGCGCGCGTAGTCCTCGACTTCCGAGACTGCCGCGCGGACCACATCGGTCAGGGAGACCGGCATCCGCCAGGCTCGGCCCGGTGCGGCTCCGGAGAGGATGATCAAGCTCTCCGCGTGGCGCCTCATACGGGTCGTCAGGTGATCGACGCGGAAGAGATCGCTGAGCTCGTCAGGATCGTCGGCCCTGCACTCCATGGTGTCGAGGGGGCCGAGCTGGCGGTGCACGAGGATCTGGCTCCTACGCCAGATTGACGAACACTCCAGAGATCCCGTCGGCGAGTTCCGCGCCGAGAGGGCTCTGAACGATCGCGTCACGCTCGAACGAGTGCGCCCAACGCGCGTGCGGTTCTTTGCGGGATCATGGGTCGCATGAGCGACGACCACACACAGGTCCAGGACTTCTTCACGGCTCGCGCGGCCGACTGGGACGCCCGATTCCCCGATGACGGGCCCGCCTATCAGGCCGCCGTCGCCGAGCTAGGACTCCGCGCGGGCTCCCGCGTCCTCGACGCGGGCTGCGGCACGGGGCGCGCCCTCCCGGCTCTCAGAGAGGCCGTGGGGCCCTCGGGAGTGGTGCTCGGCGCCGATCTGACGCCCGCCATGCTGGAGGCCGCGAGGCGCGCGGGCAGGGACTTTTATGGGCAGCTCCTGCTCGCCGATGTGGCACGGTTGCCGCTGCCCGCCGAGTCACTGGATGCCGTCTTCGGTGCCGGTCTGATCGCGCATCTGCCGGACCCGGCGAAGAACTTGCGGGAGTTGAGGCGGGTGGTGCGTCCCGGCGGACTGTTGGCCCTCTTCCACCCCATCGGCCGGGCGGCGCTCGCGGCCCGGCAGGGGCGACAGACCACACCGGGTGATCTGCGGGCGGAGGGCAATCTCGGCCCTCTCCTCGCCGGTTCCGGCTGGCGCATGACGTCGTACCTCGACGAGGATGCCCGCTTCCTGGCCCTGGCCGTACGCGAGGGCTGAGCGGGGACGACCTCGGGGATGCCGGTCAGGGGCGGGCCGCGACCGCGGTGGCGAACGCGTCGGCGTTGTCGAACATGACGTTGTGCCCCGCGTCCGGCACGGTCACCACCCGAACTCCGGACGCCGTCAAGGCGTTCTGCCCCGGGAGTTCACCGCTCGACGCGCCCTGCAAGTAGACGCGGTCCACTGTCAGCCCCATCAGCATCCGGCGCATCGTGGGCCGTGTCCCGGCCATGAGTCCGACCGCGCTTCGATGCAGGGCCCGGGGGTCGGTGAGCCGCATGGTGGCCGCCCATGCGGGCCCTACTTTCTCCAGCACGCGCGCGTAACCGCCGCCACTGACGAAGTCCGCCTCCTCGTATGTGGCGATGCCGCTGCTGCCCGCCGTCATAGGTGGGTGCGGGTCGAGGTTGGCCTCTGTGAGGACCAGCCGCGACACCAGATCGGGGCGTCGGTGCGCGAGCACGATGGCGACGGATCCGCCCATGCTGTGCGCGATGATCTCCGCATCAGTGACCTGGGCCCCGGTGAGGACCGCGGCCAGCGCGTCCGCGTGGTTCTCGAGCGTGTAGCCGAAGTCGGCGGGCCGGTCGCTGATGCCGTGCCCGGGGAGATCCACGAACAACGAACGACGGCCGATCAGTTCCGGCCTGGCGGCGATGTGGGCGTGATACACGGTCGAGGCCGAGCCGAGGCCGTGCACGTACACCCTCGCCGGCTCGGCCCCGTCGACCTCTGTCCACCGCACGCGGCTCCCCCGCGTGTCGAACCGTGCCTCACGCATGGCCGTACCCCCGTCCCTGTCGTCGTGCCCAGCGCCCGCCCGTTGCGGTCCACCATCGACGACAATATATCGTGCCCGATGTATAGCGGCTCTGATGTACCACTGAGTGGGACAACGAATGCGGCAGAATGCGACCCATGCTCGAACTGGCCATCCTTGGTTTCCTCTACGACGCCGCCCTGCACGGCTATGAGCTGCGCAAGCGCATCACCGCACTGACCGGGCACGTGCGACCTGTCGCGGAGAGCACGCTGTACCCCGCCATCAAGCGGCTGGAGAAGGCGGGACTACTCGCCCGTGAGACGCAGCCCGGGGCCGTCGCGGCGCCGCGCCATGTCCTCACCCTCACACCGGACGGCAGGCAGGAGCTGCGCAAGCGGCTCGCGGAACCGGCACGGGGGGACATCACGGACGAGAACCGCTGGTTCACGCTTCTCGCGTTCCTGCGCCATCTGGACGACGAGGCGGCCCAGGCAGCGGTGCTGCGCAGGCGGCTGGCCTTTCTGGAGGAGCCCGCGAGCTTCTTCTACGACGGCGAACGGCCACTGCGCGCGGAGGAACTCGACGACCCCTTCCGGCGCGGCATCCTCACGATCGCCCGCGCGACGAGCCAGGCCGAACTCATCTGGCTGCGCGATACCTTGGCGTCACTCGGTGGGAGCGGTCGCTGACCTGTCCTTGTGCGGCACCGGGCAGCCTCGGACGCCGGGCACCGGGAAAGAGCCGAGTTCGGCGACCTCGTACCCGTCGGGGTATCCCTTGATCTCCCAGTTCTGCCGCGCGTAATGCGGCGTGCTCCGCGGCGGCATCAGGCGTACGGCGCGCCCCCGCAGACGCACCGCGCCCCGGACCAGGGAACGGGTGAGCGTACCCGGTTGTTCGTAGCGGAACGCGCGCAGCAAGGGCTCGTCCAGCAGGGCGAGGGTCGCGGAGCGCAGCATGGGCGCCAGGGGGCGCGGATACCAGGACGCCATCAGGGCGAGCGTCGCGTCGGACACCTCGCGCGCGCCCTGGTCCCAGCCGAAGTTGGCCTCTTCGTAGTCGTCGAGGCAGCTCTCGAACTCTTCGTGGGAGCTTGGGATGTCCTTGATGCCCATGTGCTGCCCGAGGGTGCGGTAGTACACGGCAGTGGCGACCGTCTCGTGGCGCGAGAGCCTGCGCCAGCCGTAGGCGTCGATCCACCGCTTGGGCATGACCACGAACGTGCACAGCACGTAGCGCATGTCGTCGTTGCTGATGTTGTAACTGTGGTGCATTTGGTTGATGCGACGGATGGCTGTACGGCCCTCGTCGCTGCCGAATCCGTGCTCCACGACGGTGTCGAGGAGCAGAGCCGTGTCGTCGTACCTCTTCTGCGTACGGCCCGTCAGTTCAGCGGTGTCGGCGAGCAGTCGACCGATGCTGGGCACGGCATAGGTGCGGTAAAGGGCCAGTTCGAGCGCGCGCGTATAGTCCCAGGGGAATTCGAACACCGCGGCGAGCCGGTAGATCTCGAGGAAGTCCCTCTCCGGGTCCAGGCGCCTGATCTGCTCAAGCCGCTCGAAACGCTTCACCGCGTAGTCCCCCTTCTATGACCGAAGCACTAACTCTACGTTGGTGAGCGGTAGATGAGTGATCAGCGGCGGAAGCCATACCGGGGGAGGGATGCCCATATGTTTGACAGGCTCCGCAAGTTCTGGCGCGCCGACAAGCGGGACGCGGACGAGCGCGCACAGGATGTCGGCAAGGACAAGCGCACGCACAACCTCTTCGAAGCGGCCGCCGTCTATGTGGCTGCCTGCGCCGAGGACGATCAGGACGCGATGGACGAAGCCAGGGGGTGGGTCTCTCCGGAGGCTCTCTCTTTCGGTATCAGTGAGCTGGCGTGCCGGGCTGTCATCTCCCTCGCGCGGGAACGCGACGAGTCGCCTCGCGACGTGGCTCGTACGCTCATGGGCCTGCCCGCCGCTTGAGCCGTCGGCGGCCCGTGGAAGCCGAGACTGGGCGGCCCCCTGGTGGTTTTCCTGGTCATCCGCCCCTCGACGATCTCTCAGGCGACTGGTTAGGGTGCGCCGACGGATGAAGCGATGGGAGGCTGACATGGCTGGGACGGACGACGCTGTCGCCCCCGATGACGACGCGCTCTACGTGCTGACGGCGGTTCTCCTGACGCCTGCGAAGTTCCCCAGCGTGCTGGGCGACGACTATCCGGAGGCGTGCGCGGCGCTCGGCCTCGCGCCGCTCGCCGCCGGGTACGGGCTGGTGCTCGGCCAGGACGGGGAAGGCGCGCGCTGGACGGTCGTCGTCGACGACGTGTCACTCGTGGCGGTGGCGATCGCCTCCTGGGACTGCGGCATGGAGTACGACCTCTCCCCCGACGAGCGCACGGTCGTCGCCGCGCTGCCCGGCTGGCCCGTCGCAGTCGCTGTCGCGGCCCCTGACGTGCCTGCTCCGCACGACCCGGAGGCGGGCCCCGAGGACAGCGACCGGCAGCCGCTCACCCCGCCGCAGTCGGACATCTGGGGGTCGGCTCAACGGCGGCTCGGCGCCGATGAGATAGCACTGCAGTGGGCGGCCTGGCGGGATCAGATCGACGACGCCGACTTCGCGGCGGACGGCTCCCAGGACAGCTCTCAGGACGCCTCCCCGGCACAGTCCGAGGAGGCACCGCTGACCGGCGTCCGGCGTGTCCTCGCCGAGGCCCGTGCGTATCTGGAGACTCCCCCGCCCCTGGGCCGCGTACGGTCGGCCTTCGCGTCGGGGGACGTCCGCACTCTGCGTGCCGACGGTCCCGGCTGGTCCATGGTCGCCAGGACCGACGACATCGCGTTCGTGCTCCTGGACGATGAGCCCGGCGAAGTGCTGCCGGTGGGCCGCGGGCCCGAGCTTCCCGCGCTCTTGGAGGCCCTCGACGAGATGGCGGTCCGTCCCTCCTGAGCCCAGTCGACGGCTCGCCGTGGGCTCCGTCCGTGGCCGGTCACCCGGCCGACTCAGCGGCAGGGCGGGCCCTCTCGACTCAGTGGCCGATCTCCTTGCGCGTGACGCGACGCAGCCTGCGCCGCTGGCCCGGATCGAGTGTCAGATAGGCCGCCGCGGGAACTCCCAGCACGATCAGGAGTGCGGCCCACCACGGCAGCCAGATCAGCATGATGATCCCGGCCGCCACACCTCCTGCGGCGATCTTCGCGTTTCTCGACATGTGTGTCGCCTCCTCTGCGGCTGGCGCCGCTCTCTGTCTGGGAGAACGGCGCCGAGCTTGCTGCGGTTCCTGGCCGTGACCCTGAGAGACCCCTGAGTCGGCCCCCTACTGGTCTCCGATCGCCGTTCCGCCGCCTACTCGACTCGCAGAGGCTCACCGACTTCGTACATGTGGCGCAGCACCTGGCGGTAGGAGTCGACGAACCCGGCTTCTGTGTAGGACATGCCCACCGCGGCGCAGTGGTCGCGCACGAGGGGCTGGGCGAGCCGCAGATGAGGGCGGGGCATGCTGGGGAACAGGTGGTGCTCGATCTGGTAGTTGAGCCCGCCGAGGAACCAGTCGGTGAGCGGACCGCCGCGAATGTTGCGTGAGGTGAGGACTTGGCGGCGCAGGTGCCCCCAGCGCTCCCCGTCCGGATCGGGCATCTCCATGCCCTTGTGGTTGGGTGCGAAGGCGAGTCCGAGGTGCAGGCCGAACAGCGCCTGGTGGATGGCAGCGAACGCGATCGCGTGGCTGAGGGGCATGGCGGCAAGCAGCAGCGTCACGTACCCCACGAGGTGGGCGACGAGGAGCGCTCCTTCTACGATCCGCTCACGCGGGGACTGCCGACGCAGGTCCTGGAAGCCGTAGATCTTCATGGCGATGCCCTGGAGGAGCGTCAGCGGGAAGAAGAGCCACGCCTGGTTGCGGGTGAGCCAGCGCCGGAAGCCGACACGGAGCTTTGCCTGCTTGCTGGTCCACACGAGGACGTCCGCGGCGACATCGGGGTCCTTGTCGATGTGGTTGGGGTTGGCGTGGTGCCTGTTGTGCTTGTCATTCCACCAGGCGGAGCTCATTCCGAGCAGGAGATTGCCGTGTATCAGGCCGATGGCGCGGCCAGCGGTTCGGTCGCCGGTTATCTGCGAATGTCCCGCGTCATGGCCGAAGAAGGCCGTTCGGGCGCACAGGACGGACAGGACAGGGGCGAGCAGCAGCACCCACCACGAGGATCCGATGGAGAACATCCCGGCGCCCACGGCTACCAGCGCCAGGGCGTTGATCGCGATGCTGCGGATGTACCAGCCGGTGCGGCGGCCCAGGAGGCCCCGCTCCTTGACGGCGCGCAGGAGTGGAGCGAAGTCGCTTCCGGCGGGCTTGCCGACGCTGGCTGGGGGGCGTTCCGCGACTGCTGCTGCGGCCTGGGGCATGGGCGGGTCTCCGGTCTCCGTGACAACGGGCTGACCTGATAAAACGTACGGATCAGTGACCTGGCGCGACCATGGCGCCACCACCCGTGTGCGACCGGGGGTCAGCACCGCCTGACAGGGGGGTTGACTACACCCCTCTGGCGAAGTGATCGGGATCACCGTCGAGACCCATCCGGGAAACCCTTGATGTGATGTACTCTCGGCCGCTCCGGTCTCAGTAGTCAAATTTGAGGAATGCGTCATCGCTGTGCACAGGCTCCCTGTGGTCTCCCCCTCCGAGGTCTCCGAACTGTCGTGCTGTTCCGTGCTCTTCGTGCCCGCCGATCCCGCGCGCGGGGGTCACATCGCCTTCTGGCGCCCCGACGGCACCGAGCCGCCGTCGATCGCCGGTGGCACCTTCGAGGAACTGGCCGTCGCCGTCCCGGGTGACGACGGCGTCGAGCTCCGTTCCGTGCCGACGGTCCTGCTTCCCGTACGCGCCGCGCTGCCGGTCCTCACGCGCGCGCGTGCCGCGTCCGGAGCCCATCCGACGGCTGCCTTCTGGGGCACGGCAGGGGTCCTCGCCCTGCAACTCGCGGCCCGCGGTCTTCTGTTGCCCGGGCTGACGGCCACTGATCACGACTCCTGGCGGGCCGGCCCGCTGGGGGCCGAGGATCTGCAGCGACTGCGCGACCTCGCCGCGGCGATGCCACCGGCCGCCCACGCCCTGCCGCTGGACGCCGACGTGCCGCTGAGACTGCCCGAGCCGGAACGGCTGCTCCGCCAGTTCCTCGACGCCGTGGCCGATACGCTGCCGCGCTCCCCCGCCGCGGCGCCGGCAGCGGGCGGTCCTGTCTTCGCGTCGACGGAGCCGCAGCACGTTCCCGAGCAGCGGGCCTGGGCCGGCGACGTGGCAGCGGGACACGACGCGGGGGTCCGGATCTCGCTGCGTGTGGAGATCCCTGGACTCGTCTCGGTCACCGAGGACGGCACGCGGCTGCCCTTCCGCGCCGTTCTGCAACTGCACAGCGTCAGCGATCCCTCGCTCGTCGCGGACGCGGCCGAGGTATGGGCCGGGGCCGGCACGACAGGGCAGGTCTTCGGGCCGCGGTCGCGCATGGATGCTCTCCTCGCACTGCGTCGCGCCACGCGCGCGTGGCCCTCGCTCGCCCCGCTGCTCTCGGCCACCGTGCCGGACGCGATCGAGCTCGCCGACGAAGAGGTCTCCGAACTCCTCGGTGAGGGTGCCCGGATGCTCGCCGTCGCGGGCGTCGACGTGCACTGGCCGAGGGAGTTGGCGCGCAACCTCACCGCGCGCGCTGTCATCGGTCCACCCGAGGACGGGCAGAACGGTGACGAGAAGGTCCCGGACAAGCTGTCGTCGGACACGCCCTCGTTCCTCTCCGCCGACGCCCTGCTCGCCTTCAACTGGCGCTTCGCGCTGGGCGACCAGCAGTTGACGCGCGACGAGCTCGACCACCTCGCCGAGGCGAACCGCCCCGTGGTGCGCCTGCGCGACCAGTGGGTGCTCATCGACCCCGAAGAGGCGCGCCGCGCCCGGGACCGGCAGGACCGCAAGGTCACACCGATCGACGCCCTCAGCGCCGCTCTCACCGGCACCACCGAGATCGGGGGCCGGCGCGTCGACGTGGAGCCGACGGGGTGGCTCGCCACGTTGCGTGAACGGCTCGCGGATCCGGAAGGAATGGACCCGGTCGGCCAGCCGGAGGCGCTCGCCGCGGAGCTGCGCGACTATCAGCTGCGCGGCCTGAACTGGCTGGCACGGATGACGTCGCTCGGTCTCGGCGGCTGCCTCGCCGACGACATGGGTCTCGGCAAGACGATCACACTGATCTCGCTGCATCTGCACCGTCAGACCCAGGCGGACACGGCGGGCCCCACCCTGGTGGTCTGTCCGACATCGCTGATGGGCAACTGGCAGCGTGAGATCGAGAAGTTCGCGCCCGGCACGCGCGTACGCAGGTTCCACGGGGCCCAGCGCAACGTCGAGGGCCTGGCGGACGGCGAGTTCGTGCTGACGACCTACGGCACGATGCGGCTCGACACGGAGAGGCTGAACCAGACGCCTTGGGGCATGGTCGTCGCCGATGAGGCCCAGCACGTCAAGAATCCGTATTCGGCGACAGCCAAGCAGCTGCGCGCCATCGGGGCACGCGCGCGTGTGGCGCTCACCGGCACTCCCGTGGAGAACAACCTCTCCGAGCTGTGGGCCATTCTCGACTGGACGACTCCGGGGCTGCTCGGCAAGCTCGGCACCTTCCGTACGCGTTACGCCCAGGCCGTGGAGGGCGGCGCGGACCCGGGTGCCGCCGAGCGGCTCGGGCAACTCGTGCGTCCCTTCCTGCTGCGTCGGCGCAAGTCGGATCCGGGAATCGCGCCCGAGCTGCCGCCGAAGACGGAGACCGATCGCGCCGTCTCGCTCAGCGCGGAGCAAGCCGGCCTCTACGAAGCCGTGGTACGGGAGACGCTCGCGGAGATCTCCGGAGCCGACGGTTTCACGCGCCCCGGGCTGATCGTCAAGCTCCTCACCGGCCTCAAGCAGATCTGCAACCATCCCGCGCAGTACCTCAAGGAGGACAAGCCCAGAATCCCCGGCCGCTCCGGAAAGCTGGAGCTGCTCGACGAATTGCTGGACACGATTCTCGCCGAGGGCGCGAGCGTGCTCGTCTTCACGCAGTACGTCCAGATGGCGCGGCTCATCGAGCGGCATCTGGCGGACCGCGGCGTCCCGTCGCAGTTCCTGCACGGCGGCACGCCCGTCGCGGGGCGCGAGGCGATGGTGCAGCGCTTCCAGGACGGCGAGGTTCCCGTCTTCCTGCTGTCCCTGAAGGCGGCGGGAACGGGGTTGAACCTGACTCGTGCCGAGCATGTCGTGCACTACGACCGCTGGTGGAACCCCGCCGTCGAGGCGCAGGCCACCGACCGTGCGTACCGCATCGGGCAGACGCAGCCGGTGCAGGTGCACCGGCTGATCGCGGAGGGCACGATCGAGGACCGCATCGCCGACATGCTGCTGCGCAAGCAGGAGTTGGCGGATGCCGTCCTTGGTTCGGGCGAGGCCGGTCTGACGGAGTTGACCGACGCCGAACTGTCGGACCTGGTGGAGCTGCGAGGGGGCACGCGATGAGCGACATACATGACGAGGCGTACGGACACGGCCGCCCTGAAGGAGCTACGGAAGAGCGCACATTCGAGGCCGTGCCGCCCGCGCATGGGCGGGGCTTCGCGGAGAGCTGGTGGGGCCAGGCGTGGCTGAAAGCGCTTGAGGACACGGCCCTGGACCTCGGCCAGCTCAAGGCGGGACGCCGACTCGCGCGCGCGGGTGCTGTGGGCGCGGTCTCGGTGCGGCCCGGCCGCATCACAGCGGTCGTCCAGGGCCGTGACGGCACGCCGCACCGCTCTGACGTGCTGCTGCAGCAGCTGAACCCTGAGGGGTGGGACCGCTTCCTCGGGATGGCCATCGAGCGGGCCGGGCACATCGCGGCGCTCCTTGACCGTGACATGCCGCCGCACCTGGTGGAGGACTCCGCGGCGGCGGGTGTCGAACTGCTTCCGGGCATCGGCGACCTGGAGCCGGAGTGCGACTGCGAGGCGTGGGACCACTGCGGGCACACGGCGGCGCTCTGCTACCAGGTGGCGCGGCTGCTGGACCAGGACCCCTTCGTGCTCCTGCTGATGCGTGGCCGCGGGGAGCGCGAACTCCTCGACGAGCTGCACATGCGCAGCATCGCGTGCGCCGATGCCCCGCAGGGCGGTGAAGAGACCCAGGACGGCGCTCCAGAGGGCGTGAGCGCCGCGGAGGCGTACGCGGACGGTGCCATCCTGCCTCCCCTGCCGGCCCTGCCCGCGCTGCCCTCCGAGCCGGGTCTGCCGCCGACGCTCGACACGGAGGCTGAGCCCGCGCAGGGCCTCGATGTGGCCGCGGTCGAGTTCCTGGCGGCGCAGGCGGCCGTCGAGGCGTACCGGCTGCTGGCCGACGCGCTCGTCCCCGGGCATGAAGGACATGCCGTCGAGGATGAGCTGACGGTGAGTGAGGACGCCGTACGCCTGGCCGCGGCGGCTCCGGGTCCGGCGGTCGAGGCCCGGCTGGCGACGGCGTCCGAGCGCGGCCGTGACGGTCTCGCGCTCGCCGTGCGGGCCTGGCGGTACGGGGGTCGAGCCGCGCTCCGCGTACTCGACGAGGAGTGGACGCCCAAGGAGGATGTGCTGGCACGCGCGCGTGCCGCGCTGGAAGCGGCCTGGGACGAGGGCGAGCGCCCGCAGCTGCGGGCGGCCCGCAATCGGTGGACCGTGATCGGTGCGGACGTTCAGCTGCGCCACGGGCGTGACGGTCGATGGTGGCCCTACCGCAAGGAGCGTGGCCGCTGGACCCCTGCAGGGCCGGCGGCGCACGATCCGGCGACGGCTCTGGTGATGGCGAGCGGCAGCGAGTGACGAGGGCGCGTGCGGTCCGGCTCAGGGAGGTCTGACCGCACGCGCTTCCCCGGGCTGACCAGCAGGGCACCGTATGCGTCCTGTTCACCTGACGGCCCCTGCGTGTTCGTGGCGGCGGCGAAGTCTGGCCGCTGTCACCGAACTCGTGCCCCAGGAGGCCCCGATGTCCCCGCACGCTGCCCGTAAGCGCCGTGTCCGCCGCTCCATAGCCATCGGCGTGCCGCTCGCCGTGATCGCCTCCCTCGCGGTGGGCGGCACCGCGACGGGCAACTCTGCGAAAGAGGGCCGCAAGAAGGCGCGTATCACCGGAGCGGCCACTCTCGGGGACGTCCCGTTGGCCATGTTCAGCAACACTCTGCTCCCGGGGACGGTGGGAGACGATCGCGGTGTGGATCTCGGTGGCATCGGCAGCGACCTGTATCCGACCGGCCGCAAGGGCGAATTCTGGACGGTGACCGACCGGGGGCCCAACGGCCAGATCAAGGTGGACGGCAAGAAGCGCCGCACCTTTGCGGTTCCCGGCTTCGACCCGGCCATCGTGAAGACCAAGGTTTCCCGGGGCAAGGTGAAGGTCGTCTCCGCGCTGCCGCTCACCACCTCCTCCGGGAAGCCCGTCACGGGACTGCCCAACCAGGAGGGGCGCGACGAGGTGCCGTACTCCTATGACGCGAAGAAGCCGCTGTCGTACGACGCGAACGGGCTGGACACCGAGGGCATCGTGCGAGCCGCCGACGGAAGCTTCTGGCTGGTCGACGAGTACGGGCCTTCGCTCATCCACGTCTCCGCGCGCGGGAAAGTGCTCAAGCGCTACGTTCCCCAGGGGCTGAAGCTGCGCGGCGCCGACTACCCGGTGGTCGAGGCGCTGCCCGGCATCCTGCTGCACCGCAAGGCGAACCGCGGCTTCGAAGGGCTCGCCCAACTTCCCGGCGGGGACCTGGTGATGGCCGTGCAGAGTCCGCTGTCCCTGCCGGACGAGGAGGCGGGCAAAGGCTCGCGCACGGCGCGGCTGCTGCGCTTCTCACCGAAGAAGCAGATGGTCACCGCCGAGTACGCCTACCGGTTCGACGCGGTGGATGTCGTCGACCCCTCAGAGGACGAAACCTCCGAGTTGAAGATTTCCTCCGTGGTGGCCGTCGGCCGTGACCGACTGCTCGTACAGGAGCGCACCGACAAGGCCGCACGCCTTCAGACCGTCACCCTGAACCGTCGGGCCGACATCCTCGGCGGCAAGTGGGACAAGGCCACCACTCGGCCCTCTTTGGAGCAGCTCAAAGATCCCGCCGCCTCTGGGGTGCCCGTCCTCGCCAAGCATCTGGTGGTCGACTTGGGCGCCGTCGAAGGAGTGCCCGACAAGGTCGAAGGCGTCGCCAGGGTGGACGGACGCACCCTGGCTCTCATCAACGACAACGACTTCGGGATGACGGACGGGGCAGAGGCGTTCGACAAGAACGGACGGTTGGTGGACAGCGGCGTGGAGACCTCGGTGACGTACGTGCGGCTGCCGCGGAAGTACTGACCAGGAGCGCCGCGCAAACCCTCAGCCGCGCGCGCCCAGCAGATGATCCATGGCCAGCTGGTTGAGGCACTCGAAGGCCATCCCGCGCGCGGCGGCCGCCTCCACGTCGAAGGCCTCGTAGGCATCTCGGTCAGCGAGCAGCCCGGAGAGCCCGTCATCGGCCGTGGGAAGCGCCAGTTCGTCCAGGCGTGAGGCGCTGAGGGCCTCACGCACCGCAGGTCACCCGCGCCCAACCGCAGGTCCTGGTCGTACTTGATGCGTGTCTGGCCGTTGAGGTCGATGTGGAATAGTTTGTCCGCCCATAGCGCTTGGGCGATGGAGTGCGGGAAGTTCAGTCCGGCCATCTGTTCATGACCCACTTCGGGGTTGACGCCGAACAGTTCGGGCCGCTCCAGGCGCTCGATGAAGGCCAGGGCGTGACCGACGGTGGGCAGCAGGACGTCACCGCGCGGCTCGTTCGGCTTCGGCTCGATCGCGAACCGCAAGTCGTAGCCCTGAGAGGTCACGTACTCGGCGAGCAGGTCGAAGGCCTCCTTCACGGCTGGCACAAGCCGTGAAGCGGCGAAGAGGTTCGTGGTGGCCATCGGCACGACCAGGCCCGTCGCGTCCAGTGCCTGCCGGAACCGCTTGATGTGGCCCTCACGTTCCGTGTCGGACGACCCGAACGGGATCAGGTCGTCATCGTGGAAGGTCACTCCGTAGGCGCCCAGATCGGCAAGATGGAGCACCGAATCGACCGGATCGAGTGCGCCTCGGGTGGCGTCGCCGAACGGGTCACGACCCCGCCATTCGACGGTCCACAGACCGAAGCTGAACTTGTCCTCGGCAGTGGGCCGATAGCTCATCCACGACTCCTCGACGGTTTCGTCATGATGCTTAACAAATTAGTATCCGACGGCTCCGCTGGGAAGATCGGCGGAGACTCCGGGACGCACCCGGGCGAGCCGCAGGAACGGAGACCGCTATGTCATCAGCACCGTCAGCCCAGGGGCCCCTCGTCGTCGGCGTGGACAGCTCCACGCAGTCCACCAAGGCCCTGGTCGTCGACGCGGCCACCGGCCAGGTCGTGGCGAGTGGTCAGGCACCGCACCGGGTCAGCTCCGGCGAGGGACACGAGAGCGACCCTCAGGAGTGGTGGGAAGCACTGTGCGCTGCCCTGCGGCAGTGCGGTCCCGCCGCGCGAGAGGCCTCGGCGGTGTCGGTCGGCGGCCAACAGCACGGGCTGGTCGTGCTCGACAGGGAGGGCAAAGCCGTGCGGCCCGCACTCCTGTGGAACGACGTGCGCTCCGCAGCGCAGGCCCGGGATCTTCTGGAGCGGCTCGGCGGCCCCCAGGAGTGGGCCGATCGGGTCGGCAGTGTGCCGGGGCCCTCCTTCACCGTGACGAAGTGGGCCTGGCTCACCGAGCACGAGCCGGCAGCCGCCCGCGCCACGGCCGCCGTGCGCCTGCCCCACGACTACCTCACGGAGCGCCTCACAGGGCTCGCCACGACCGACCGTGGCGACGCCTCCGGAACGGGGTGGTGGGCGTCGTCTTCGGAGGCGTACGACGAGGAAATCCTCGGCATGGTGGGTCTTGATCCGGCGTTGCTTCCCCGCGTGGCCCGTCCCGGCGAGGTCGTCGGCACCGTGCGCGGCGGCGGTGAACTGCCCTTCTCCAAGGGCACGCTGGTCGCTCCGGGCACCGGTGACAACGCCGCGGCCGCCATGGGGCTCGGCCTGCGCCCTGGCACCCCGGTGCTGAGCCTCGGCACCTCGGGCACGGTGTACGCGGTCTCGGAGCACCGCCCCGCGGACCCGACCGGCACGGTGGCGGGCTTCGCCGACGCGCGCGGTGCCTGGCTGCCTCTGGCCTGCACACTCAACTGCACGCTGGCCGTCGACCGAGTGGCCGCGCTGCTGAACCTGGACCGTGAGGCGGTGGCGCCGGGCGGTACGGTCACACTCCTGCCCTATCTGGACGGCGAGCGCACGCCGGACCTCCCCCTCGCGTCCGGGATGTTGCACGGCCTGCGGCACGACACGACACCCGGACAGTTGCTGCAGGCGGCATACGACGGGGCCGTGCACTCACTGCTCGGCGCTCTCGACCTCGTCCTGGACACGGACGCCGACAGGTCGTCCCCTCTGCTGCTCATCGGAGGCGGAGCGCGCGGTGCCGCTTGGCAGCAGACCGTACGTCGCCTCTCCGGCCGCCCCGTGCAAGTACCCGAGGCCCAAGAACTGGTCGCGCTCGGTTCCGCGGCGCAGGCAGCGGGCCTCCTCACAGGTGAGGACCCGAGCGCGATCGCTCGGCGTTGGGGCACCGCTCAGGGGCCGGTGCTCGACCCGGTGGAGCGGGATGAAGCGACGCTGTCGCGGATCTCGCGGGTGCTCACCGATGCGGCGCCGCTCCTGGTCAGGGGTTCCCATGAGGGGTGAGGGCTGACCAAGGCGTGGATCAGGAGGCGGTGGGCTCAGCGGCCTTCCTGTCCCCCGTTCGGGTGGCCGAGATATCCACAATCACGAGGCTGTGCACAGATGCGAGCCACGCCCTTCCGCCCCAACCGGCGAGCGCCGTAACGTGATTCACGCGAGGCGCCACCGATCTGGTGACGGTGGTGTCCCCGCGGATCGGGGGATTCACGTGTCGGGGGAGAACAACCCAGGGCTGCGCCGTGGGGCCATCGGGCTCCGCGAGGTCCTGTTCCAGAGCATCACGGCTATGGCGCCGGCCGCTGCGGTGGCCGCTTCTATTCCCGCGGGCACCGCCTTCGCGGGCGGCAGTCTGCCGCTGTCGGTCTTGGTCGCGCTGGTGGCCTGCCTCTTCACCGCGTCGTGCGTGGCTGCCGGTCATCGACTTCGTGTCCGAGTTCACCACGCCCGTGTCGTACGCGGGCCCGATCGTCGGTGTGTGGATGGTGGCAGGAGTCCTCATCCTTGCCATGCTGTTGCGGCGGCACCCGGAGCGCATAGCCGAAACCGGCCGCGTTCATCTATACGACGATCCCGAACCGAGCCCGGCCAAGTCGACCAGGCCGACCGGGGCGCACCGAGCACCCCGGGAGACCGGAGCAGCGTGCGCAACAAGAGAAACAAGAGCAACCGGAACGGCCCGCCCGGCCAGAGTGGAGCAGTGCAGCAATGAGCGACCCCCGGGTCCTGACCGTGCGGCCCGAGCCGGGCGAGTACGCCTGGACGTTCGGCGGTGCCCCGCCCGTGGCGCGCATCGCGCCGGGCACGGTTCTCGACCTGTTCACAGAGGACTGCTTCGCCGGGAACGTGCGCTCGGAGAAAGACCTCGTCTCCGAAGTCTGCGAGTTTCCGTTCCTGAATCCCCAGACAGGGCCCTTCTATGTGGAGGGCGCGGAGCCCGGCGACACAGTGGCCGTGCACTTCGTGTCTATCGAGCCGGCCCGCGACTGGGCGGCCTCCACGACAGTCCCCCTCTTCGGCGCCCTCACGTCCACTCACTCGACCGCCTCGCTCCAGGCCCCGCTGCCCGAGGCCGTGTGGATCTGGCAACTCGACCGGACTCGGCGCACCGCGCAGTTCAGCGCGCGGGACAGTGACTTCCAGATCGAGCTGCCCATGGATCCCATGCACGGCACGGTCGGTGTCGCCCCCGCCAACCTGGAGGTGCGCTCGGCGCTCGTGCCCGACGCCCACGGCGGCAACATGGACACACCCGAGATGCGGGCGGGAATCACCTGCTACCTGGGGGTGAACGTGGAGGGGGCTCTGTTGAGCCTGGGCGATGGGCATGCGCGGCAGGGCGAGGGCGAGACGTGCGGGGTCGCCGTCGAGTGCGCCATGAACACCGTGGTGATCGTCGAACTGCTCAAGGGAGTGGCCACCCCCTGGCCCCGCCTGGAGTCCGACACGCACATCATCTCCACCGGGTCGGCGCGCCCTCTGGAGGACGCGTTCCGCATATCCCAGCTCGACCTCGTGCAGTGGCTGGTGCGTGATTACGGCTTCAGCGAGTTGGACGCCTACCAGTTCGCGACGCAGACCGTCGAGTCGCCGCTCGCCAATGTCTGCGACACCAACTACACGTGCGTGGCCAAGCTCCGCAAGGAGTGGCTGCCCGCGCTCGAGACGTACCGCGGTCTGCACGCGCGGCTGCGTGAGACCGCGTCCGCGCTTCCCCACTGAACGGCTGATCGACTGAACGACCCGCCGTCCCGCCGTCCCGCCGTCCCGCCGTCCCGCCGTCCCGCCTAGAAGTCGAAGCAGTCCCAGTCCTCCCCAAGTGCAGTGCACCAGTTCAGCCGTTCCCCTCACCGAGAGGCAGGACAGTCATGGATCGAACGAGATGCTTTCCGAGCCGGCGCCGACTGCTGCAGGGCGCGGCCGCCGCCGTGCCCGCGGCGCTCCTGACCACCACCCGCGCGACCGCCGAGGCCCGCGCGGTCGACTACCCCCTGGCCGAGTGGGTGCCGGCCAGCACGTCCAACTACACGGCCGCCAACCGCCCCACCACCTATCCCATCGACTACGTGGTCATCCACGTCACACAGGAGACGTACGCGGACACACTCGCCATCTTCCAGAACCCGGCGAAGAAGGTCTCGGCCCACTACGTGGTGCGTTCCAAGGACGGTCACATCGCGCAGTGCGTCCGCGACCGCAACGTCGGCTGGCACGCGGGCAATTGGACCTACAACACGCGCAGTATCGGCATCGAGCACGAGGGGTGGGTCGACAAGCCGCAGTACTTCACCAACGCGATGTACGAGCAGTCCGCCGCGCTGACCGCCGCCATCTGCTCGAAGTACGGCATCCCCAAGGACCGTGAACACATCATCGGTCACCATCAAGTCCCCGGTTCGGACCATACGGACCCCGGCCCGTACTGGGACTGGACACGCTATGTACGCCTCGTCAACTTCGCCTGACGACGGACTCGGCACACCGTGCCTCAGGGCGAAGAGTCCCGTCCATTGCGGCACCTTGTCGGCCTCCGTTCCTGGGGCGACGATGGCACCACCGCATCGCCGTCCCGGGAGGCCGAGTTGACCGATCCATGGGTGGCCCTGGAGCCGGGCGCCGATCCCGCCGAGCGGGTGCGGGTGCTGCGCCGAGCGCATGAGAGGTTCACCGCGGCCGGGACGGTTGTGCGTCCGGTGCGCTCGGTGGTGGCCGACTCCTGGCGCCGGTCTGCCAGGGCGCGCGTCAGTCCGGAGGGTATCGGCGCGGCGGTGGAGTTGACCGACGGCGACCTGGGCGCGTATCGGGCGGAACATCCGCTGGCGAGGGTGATGCCGTTGTTCCGTGAGCTGATGGGCACCTTCGCGATGGACGGGGAGCATCTGCTCGCCGTGTGTGACGCGCAGGGCAGGTTGTTGTGGGTCGAGGGCCATGCGGTGACGCGGCGGCAGGCGGGGCGGATGAACTTCGTGCCGGGTGCGCGGTGGGCGGAGTCCGCCATGGGGACGAACGCCCCGGGGACGGCGGTCGCCGTGGACCGGCCGGTGCAGGTCTTCGCCGCCGAGCACTTCATGCGGCGCGTACAGCCGTGGACGTGCGCGGCGGCTCCGGTGCATGATCCGCGTACCGGGAGGCTGATCGGGGCGGTCGACATCACCGGCGGAGACGGTCTCGCGCACCCGCACAGCCTCGCCTTCGTGCAGGCGGTCGCGAAGGCCGCTGAGTCCCAACTGGCGCTGCTCGCCCCGCCGGCCGGGGCCGGGGATTCCGTCGAGCTCTCGGTGCTCGGCCGGGATGAGGCGCTGCTCCTGGCGGGTGGGCGAAAGGTGCGGCTCAGCCGCAGGCACAGCGAGATCGTGGTGCTGCTGGCCCGCCATCCGGAGGGCTTGAGCGGGGACGAACTGCTGTATGCGCTGTACGAGGACGAGTCGGTGCCGCAGGTGACGTTGCGGGCGGAGATGGCCCGGCTGCGGCGTGTGCTCGGGGCGGAGCTGTTGCGGTCGCGTCCGTACCGCCTGGCGGTGCCTGTCGAATGTGATGTCGACACGGTCGAGCGTCGACTGGGAGCGGGTGCGGTGGCGGCGGCCGCCGCAGCGTACGCCGGGCCGCTGCTACCGCAGTCGCAGGCGCCCGCGCTGGTCCGGCTGCGCCGCAGGCTCACCGATCAGTTGCGGGCGGCGCTGATCGACCGCAACGACCCGGATCTGTTGGCGGACTGGGTGCACGCTCCGTGGGGCGTGGAAGACCTGGCGGTGTGGCGGGCGCTGGCCGCGCTGCGTCCCACGCCGTCCGTCCTGGCCAACCTCCGCGAACTCGACGCTGAGCTGGCCTTGGTCGGACGGGGCCTGGAGCAGACGTAACTGTCGGGGCCGGAACAGGCGTACTTCGGGGGCCGGAGCAGACGTACTGAAGGAGAAAGGACGCAACGTGGATGCAACGTCCGGGGTTCTAGCCTCCGGGCGAGAGCTGCCCAACGGCGGGCAGCCTTCCCCGGGAGGCCAGCCAAGATGACCCGTTACGCAGCGCCCGGCACCGAGGGCGCGATCGTCTCCTACCAGTCGCGCTACGACCACTTCATCGGCGGCGAGTACGTGGCGCCCGCCCGTGGCGAGTACTTCGAAAACCCCAGTCCGGTCAACGGGAAGCCCTTCACCGAGATCGCCCGGGGCACCGCCGAGGATGTCGAGCGTGCGCTGGACGCGGCGCACGCGGCAGCGCCCGCTTGGGGTCGCGCCTCCGTCACCGAGCGCGCGGACGTGCTGCGGAGGATCGCCGACCGGATGGAGGCCAATCTCGAAGAGCTCGCGGTCGCCGAGAGCTGGGAGAACGGCAAGCCGATCCGCGAGACGCTGGCGGCCGACATCCCGCTCGCCATCGACCACTTCCGTTACTTCGCGGGAGTCATCCGCGCGCAGGAGGGGTCGCTGAGCGAAGTCGACGAGGACACCATCGCGTACCACTTCCATGAGCCGCTCGGCGTCGTCGCGCAGATCATTCCGTGGAACTTCCCGATCCTCATGGCGACATGGAAGCTGGCGCCGGCGCTCGCCGCCGGGAACGCGGTCGTCCTCAAGCCCGCCGAGCAGACGCCGGCCTCCATCCACTACTGGATGAGCCTGGTCGCCGATCTGCTGCCGCCGGGCGTCATCAACATCGTCAACGGCTTCGGGGTCGAGGCGGGTAAGCCGTTGGCCTCCAGCCCGCGCGTCTCGAAGGTCGCCTTCACCGGGGAGACCACCACGGGGCGGCTGATCATGCAGTACGCCTCCGAGAACATCAAGCCGGTGACGCTGGAGCTGGGCGGCAAGTCGCCGAACATCTTCTTCGACGACGTATGGGCCGCCAACGACGACTTCCGGGACAAGGCGCTGGAGGGCTTCACGATGTTCGCCCTCAACCAGGGCGAGGTCTGCACCTGTCCGTCGAGGGCGCTGGTGCAGCGCGGGCACTACAGCGAGTTCCTCGAAGCGGCGATCGCCCGCACCGAGCAGATCAAGGCCGGGCATCCGCTCGACACCGACACCATGATTGGCGCGCAGGCCTCCAACGATCAGCTGGAGAAGATCCTCTCCTACCTGGACATCGGCCAGCAGGAAGGCGCCAAGGTCCTGACGGGCGGGCAGCGGATCGAGTACGAAGGCGAGTTGGCGGGCGGCTACTACGTCCAGCCGACGATCTTCGAGGGCGACAACCGGATGCGGATCTTCCAGGAGGAGATCTTCGGCCCAGTCGTCTCGGTCGCGTCGTTCAACGACTTCGACGACGCCATCAAGATCGCGAACGACACGCTCTACGGGCTGGGCGCCGGGGTGTGGACGCGGGACATCAACACCGCGTACCGGGCGGGCCGGGCGATCCAGGCGGGCCGCGTCTGGACGAACTGCTACCACGCCTATCCGGCGCATGCGGCGTTCGGCGGCTATAAGCAGTCGGGTATCGGCCGCGAGACGCACAAGATGATGCTGGAGCACTACCAGCAGACGAAGAACCTTCTGGTGTCGTACTCGGCGAAGAAGCTCGGCTTCTTCTAGAGGCATGAACAAAGGCGCCTGACCTGGGCCTTTCGTCCGTCAGGCGCCTTTTCGCTCAGCCCGCTCGGAGCAGGGCCCGGTCTACGTCGTAACTCCCAGTTCCTCCCACTGCTATTCCGATCCTGACCAGCTCCTCCGGACCAGTCACGACCAAAACTCCGACTCACCCCTCGGGTACCGCGAACTTGGCGTAGTGCCGGAAGAGGACCTCGATGCTCTGGCCCGCGCGGCGAGCGCATTCGGCCGGGTCCACACCGGAGTACAACCAGAACGAGATCTCGGTGTGCCGGAGATCGTAGGGCCGCTTGGCCAGCCCGGAGGCGAGTTCCGCGCGGGTCAGGACGTACTTCCGTGCGCGCAGGATGCGCGCGAACTGTGGCGGGATAGGCACCGGCCGGGTTGCGGTAGCCGCACGGCGCTCGAGCGAGTGCGCCTCGTGCACCGCGCCGTCGTCCGTCCACTCCTTGCCCGCGGTGATGACGCCACCCGACAGGTTGAGCATCCCCCATCCGGTCTCGGGCAGATGGCACTGTTCGAGCCGAAGGTGAATGACCTCTCCCGGCCTCATGGCCGCGTAGTACATACGAGCCTTCCGCCAGTCCTCGGTCGGCTCTTGGGTCCATGCGTTCTTGTTGAACGCCCACGAGTACAAGGCGCGCCGCAGCACCCGCGGCTCCGGATATGTTGCACCAGGGTGCACCAGGGCAGGCGTGATGGTGGCGAATGCGTCGGTCAGGGTACGGCGGGTGTCCGTTCCAGGCACATGTCGACCATGAGGAACTCGCCGACGTCGCGCGGTATCTGCTGGCCCAGCTGCACCCCGCTACCACGCCGATGGCCGCGGCCATCGAGGCCAGCCACCGGCCGCACCACCCCTACGAGGGCGACCACGT
Organism: Streptomyces sp. NPDC003032; assembly: GCF_053591415.1. Lineage (NCBI taxonomy): Bacteria > Bacillati > Actinomycetota > Actinomycetes > Kitasatosporales > Streptomycetaceae > Streptomyces > Streptomyces sp. NPDC003032. Next base: position 143,181 of record NZ_JBSFTT010000015.1, read on the forward strand.
GTGCCTGGCCTGGACCCACCGGTGGCTCGCCAACGCGGCTCCGAGGAGAACCGAACCGGTCCTGCGGGCGGGCCATCGGCTCCTGCGCCGGGCGGTCTTCCCCGACCGCTGAGTCCGCGCGGCGCGGCTCCCCGATGTAGCGGGCACGCCGTCGGCCCGGCCCATCCGCCGAAGGGGGCGGACCCCGCTGGTACCACACAGGGAGCCAACATCAACTACTGGCGGCTTTTTGGCTTTTGGGCTTACATCGGCGCTACCCCTGTGCGGGTGCGGTGGGGGCCGAGGGTCAGGCGTCAGGGTTCTCGCCTGCCGCGACCTTCTTGATCCGCTCGACCTGGATCGTGGCGAGCTTCTCAAGTTCAGCGGTGCCGTCGACATCGACGCCCCGCACCTGGACGAGGACGCCACCGACTCGCATCATCGTTTGAGGACCGTCATCATCGGCGAAGGAATCGGACTCGTCCGCTCCCGCGTTCACCTTCAGTTCCTTCACGTCACCTGTGGCCTCGTCACGCTCCGAACGTGCCAGCGCTGTGAACACCACCTTCGCGTTGTCCGGGGCGTCGAACGCGTACATGCTGAACTCCGCGCGGGCGTAGGCCGAGCCATCCCATTTGCGGCTGAATCTGTGCCTGCCCGCGGCCTGCACCCCGGTGCAGGCCGTCCCGGACACCTGCTGACACGTGCTGGCGACCTCAGTGCCTTCGATCAGCAGGGGCCGCTTCCCCATGCGCCACTCCCCAGGAAGGCTGATCGCGCTGGGCAGCGCCTGGCTCACCTGCTGCCCGCTGCTGAGGGCGGGGGCGGACTTCTGTCCGCCCGAGACTGCTCCCCCGATAACACCCTGACCGGAGCTACCGCCGTCGTCATCTCCGTCTCCGCAGGCAGTCAGCACCGCCATCAACGTCACGCCGACAGCGACCCCCCGCAACCATGTGGACACAGCCAGCTCCCTCACATCTGCCTACTCGGACGCGTACAGTCAACCTCACTGGCCCCACCGGGACTTCACCGGGTATCGCTGGCCGCCCCAGGGGAGACCTCGCCGAGCACCGGGGCGGCCCCGGACTCCTGTCCGTGTCCCAGCGTGCCAACTGCGCGGTGTGACACGGGGCTTCGTGCGGCCCCCGGGGGATGAGTGGCATCGTGCGGGGCATTGGCCGCGGCGCTTCCTGGACGAGCAGGATCCCCAGCCGGAGCACCTCCAGTACGCCGACCGCAGCGGCACCCATCCCAGCGTGAACTGGATCGGCATCGCCCATCGCCTGATGAACGAGTTCCCGCTGACGGACGCCCCGCCGGTCCAGGGCTCGCGCGGCGAGATGGCCGTCCTGTGCATTGCGAACCGCACTGACCGGGGCCGCGCCCCTCAGTCTCAAGACGTCGCTGGACGCGCTGGACGAGGCGGAGCTCCGCCTCGTCCAGCGGGCGATCACGGCGGCCGCCACCGGCGAGGGCTGCTGAGCTCCGGACGGCAACCGCGCTGGATACCGGGGCGGCAACGGGCGTAGCTGCGCTTTATCCAAGCGGTAGCCAGGCACCGCGGACGGCGTGCCGGGCGGCTCGGTGGCCGCCCACGGCCGGGTCCACAGCGGTGAACGGGCGCACGCCGAGGTGTCGGCCGGTGCCTGGGCGGAGCTCACCCGACGGGCCCGGGGGGGCTTTCCGGGCGGCTGGCCGGGTGCGCTGGGTACATGACGGGCATGGAAGCCGACGCGCCGACGAAATGCTGCTCCGGGCCGCCGCACACACCTCCAAGGCCCCGGTGTTGCGCACCGAGCAGATCCACGGCTGCCTGCGGGCCCTGGGGCCGCCGGAGCCCCACGGGTGTGCCCTTCGCGCAGCGGGCGATCCCCCCGGCCAACCTGGAGTTCGAGGCCGGCAAGTCGTCGTACCGCGTGTACGAGTGGGTGCGTCCGTGGTCGGACATTGCCAAGTACGGCGAGGCCGGTGACGTCCAGGCCGGGAAGATCGCCCCGTTCTTCGAGTAGCCCGGCGGGGGAACCCAGTACCTCTGCCCGAGCTGACCCCGGTCGGCGGCGGTAAGGACTACTTCATCAACGTTCAGTGGCTCCTGGACAACAAGTTCCTGAAGGTCGTGCCCCAGGCGTAACCCGCCACACCACGCAGAAGGCCCCCCGCTTCCAGTGCGGGGAGCCTTCTCCATGCCCAGGGGGGTTAGTCCAAGGCGACGGCATCAATATCTTCGAACCGGACATCGGCCAGCTCGGCCGCCACCCGAACCTCCGCCCGCAGGCGCTCCCCCCACACCGGGTCGAGCTGGTGCATGAGCTGCAGCTGCCTGGCCCGCCACACCACCCACTCGTCCGTGCCCGCAGGACGCGTATGGCGGTTCTCGGCCTCCCACCCGGTCGCGATCGACCGGGTCTCGTCCACCGCCACCAGGTACAGGAGCTCGCCGAGATCGTCATAGACGGTGTGCTGGAGCTCCATGCCGCGCTCGCGGACGATGAAATGGGCTCTGCCGTCGCGTACCTCGACGAACGGCTTGCCGTCCTGGGTCTGCCTAAAGCCGACCAGATCCACCGGTCGGCCATACAGCACGTCGGAGATACGGCGGGCCCCGGCAGCTATATCCGCCTCCCTAATCGTCATACTGACATTATAGGGGATCGGGCTGCCGACGGGGTCGTCGAACAGTTCGTCGTGTGAAGGCGATCATCGACGACCTGGCGGTCATCGCTCAGGTGCCGATCGAGTGCGGGCTGTTGCGTGAACGCCGCCAGGCGGCCCGCGAACTCTACTGGTGAGCCACCTGCGACATGCCTTACGGACCACGCGATCCCAACCGGAAGGACCCCATGAGCACGACCCGGAACAAGCGCCGCACGATTAGCCGTCGCCGCCGCAGGCACCGTAGTGGCGGCCGGCATCATCGCCGGTGTCTTCTACCAGAAGGGTGACGACACCGGCAGCGGGCAGGCGAAGAAGCCAGCCTGACAGCCATCCGGCAGCTCCGGTCCGACATGGCCGTCATGGCCGTCATGGCCGACAAGCAGGTCAAAACCGTCACCAAGGGCTGCGGCGCCGGCGCAAACAAGACCGCGAGGGCGGTGAGGTACGCCACAACTACACCTGCGACGACGGCCTCAAGCTGTACGTGCACATGAAGGACGGCAAAGTCACGGCTACGGCGCCACCCGCTAGCTCCGTACTTCACGGGTGACTGAATCGGCTGGTTCGGGGGCGGTAGGGGGCTGTTGGAGTCGTGGCCGCGGTGGTGGGGTGCGACGAAGTCTTCCGGTCCCCGCGGCCACGGGCGGTGCGTCCACGCATGGAATATGTGGTCAGCGCCGTGGTGGAGAAGCGTCTGGGCGCTCTGCCTGTCGCTGCCGAGTTTCTGCGCCGGCTGGATCTGGCTGGGACCGTCGACCGGTTGTGCCCTGGGCCGTGGCATCGGCCACCTGACGCACGGCCAGGTCGTTGAGGCGTTGGTGGGCAACTGACTGACCGCTCCCGCCCCGCTGTGGCGGGTGGATGACTGGCCGGCCCGTGAGTGGGCGGTGGAGGAGGTCTTCGGTATCGAGCCGGAGCCGCGCAACGATGACCGTCTGAGCCGGGCCCTGGACGCCATCGCGGTGATCTCTAGGTCGTCAGCCTTTGGCAGAGCCGCTGGAAGTGGCTGGGTGGTCGTGGCGGTGATGCCGGGGTGGTGCCGGGCGGGAAGCATCCGCTGAGTCGGACGATGTTGGTTCCAGCGGCTGTGAGCACGTGCTGGACGTGCCGGACGTGCTGGACGTACGTCTTTGCCAGGCCGCGGTAGCGGCAGTGACGCAGGCCATGAGCGTGGACCGTTTCTGAGACAGTGGCCCCGCAGCCTGCGCGGATGGCATAGCGCCGCTGCCAGTCGCCGTTCTTCTGGTCTTTCCTGACCTGTGACTGGATCTTCTGTTGCGGCTCTGGCAGCAGGAGGATGTGGCGCCCTTTGCCCTCGACATCGCCGGTGCACTTCAGGCGGTCCTCGCATTCCCGGCATGCCTTGCGGGGGAAGAGGACGGACAGCCGGGGATGTCCGTCGCCCAGGGTGGGCTTCCAGGGCGGGCTGGTGATGCCGTTCGGGCGGGTGAGGGTGCGGTTCTCCCAGTCGAGGTGGAAGTCCTCTTTCGTGAAGCTCAGCCGCTGGGCGGCTTGTGGATCGGCACGGACAGGGCCGAACAACGGGATGTTCCACTTCGTGGCGGCTTGATAGGTACTGTCCGGGGTGACATAGCCGCCGTCGACGACGTGCTCGCGAGGCTGAAAGCCCTGGCGCGTCAGCTGTTGGTGGATGTCGTCGAGGGCATCGATGTCCTGCTGCGGCGCCGGGCGTGTAACAACCTGGACGATGACGTTGGGGCTCGTCTCGTCACAGGACTCGGTCTGGTGATCGCGATAGCCGATCCAGTCGCGCTGGCCTGCCGCGGTGACCTTATGGCTGTAACGGACCTCGGGATCGTGCGGAGTGACAATCTCCATCGTCGACCACGGCACCCGGGCCGAAGCATGATCCGGCCGACCGTCTGCTGAGGCTTCTCCGGTGTTCCGCTGCCCGGTCGCCCTCCGGCTGGCCCGGTCACGGGTCGACTTCGCTCCCCGCCAGCGAAGATTGCCCGCTTCGTCGTGCCAGTACTGCTGGACCCAGACCTGCCGCAGGACCCGCACGGACCTCAACTCCCGCGGGCCGGGCGGCGCATCGTCGTGATAGACGGCACGCAGGATGTGCAGCCCGTCCTCACCCACCCGCAGCACCCAGGCGATCAGTGCGCCTCCGTCGCGGGGAAGCCGGTCATAGAGAACCGGTCGGCCAGAGCCAGCTGGCCCGGTGACAGCCCACGTCGTCCGTCAGCCGGATACCAGTGGGCGAGATCGCTATCCGTGAACAAACCGTCAGCCGGTCGCATACCCACATCGCGGCCGTGCCCCGTGGACTACTCGCCCGCGCCATCCGCACCGTCAACGGCGGAATCACCCGCCCCGAAACTGAACCCATTGCCACTGCGGCCCCCCCTCCCCCCCTCCGACCGCCGGAACCGCCCCGCTCCCGCCAGCGCAGCACCACGAGGACATGAACACGGCCAAGGCCAGCAGACTTGACCCCACCGAGTGAAGTTCACCAACAGCATCCGGAAAGTGAGTCAGAACCCAAACCCGGAGCCACACGCGAGGGCGGCATCGCCGGACGAGCCCGCATCGAGCACGTCCCGGACGGAAACGGGCACCATACGGGGCGGGGACCACCAGCCGACACGTCGGCCGCGACCGCCTTGACCACGCCCAACTCGTTGCCCTCGCCCACCCGCCCACCTCCCAGTTCAACGCGCGCAGTAGCGGACTGGCCTGCGATGATGACGGCGTGCCAGAGCCAGGGACCACTGCCGTCGTCATTGTCTTGCCCGATGCCGCCCCGCTCCTCGATGCGGCGTGGCGTATCTACCCGGCTCTGGTGCGTCGTGGGGTGCCGGCGCATGTCTCGCTCCTCTACCCGTTCGTGCCGGAATCGGCGCTGACAGGTCAGGACGAGAAGGGCGTGCGTTCCCTGGCTGCGAGATTTCCGGCAGCTGATCTGCTCTTGGAGGAGGTGGTGACGGAGTCCGGGTTCGTCGCCGTCACCGTTCCGGGACTCCAAACGATCGTCGATGCGTTCCGCACCCAGTGGCCCGGGTTGCGCCCGTACAAGGGCCGCTTCGGGGCGCAGCCCGCCGCCCATGTCACGGTCGCTATGGGTGCGGACAACCCGGCAGCTGCCGCCCATGTCCGCGCTGCGATCAGCAGCCTGCTGCCGCTGCACACCCGTGCGACGGCGGTCCAGCTGGTGGTGCTGACGGAGGAAGGCTGGCAGCCGCGGTTCACCGTGCCGCTCGGCGTCCCGGACGGGCCGTAGACACCGCCCGCCAGTCCCTCGCCCCTGGCCGCGAACACAGCCCGAGGCCCGGCACTCCATCCTCGGCCGCGCCCTGGGCCCCCGCGGCCTCCTGGAGTTCCTGCGGCGGGCAGGACTGGGCCCGGAAAACGTCCGCCTGGACGACCCGCTGCTCATCGAGTGGCGCGGCGGCGGGCAGCCGTCTGCAGCCCCGATCCCTCCGAGGAGTGAACACAGCAGTGCGAGCCGCCACCCGGCGAGGGCGATGCTCCTCACTGCTGCGCTACTGCTGTTACTGAGGCTGTGGGCGTGATGTCGTGAGGGTACGGCCGGTTGCGACACTCGCCCTCAGCTCAGCCGTCGAGATGCTTGAGCACGTGGGAGACGCCCTGATCCGGATCGGCCGCATCGACACGACCGACGGAACATGGACCCTCATGCTGTTCCTCGACGCCGCGGCGACCACGCTGCTGGCATGCGCAGGAGTCCGCCGCACCGGACGCGAGAAGTCCCAGGACTCCCCCTACTGAGGGCCCAGGCCACGACGACAACCGGTCTGCCTCGCCAGCACCTCAAGCGGCGCACATCCGTCGCATCGGGGTGGAACCAGGCAAGCTCGCGGGCTCATCACCCTCAAGCGGGGCCCGAGTCGGTGGGCTGGATAGGTCATCCCACTCCCACGCGGCTATGCCGAACAGCGGCTCGATACGCGCCAGCACCCGAAGCCGGTCGCCCTCGTCGCGAAGTACGAAAGGCAGGAGAAGAAGGAGCTCTGTTCGGGGGGCGCGGGCGCGACCCGTCACTCGCAGCACCCCTCTCTCCGCATCTGCTCCCCCACAGCCAGCCAGTTTGGGGCGCCCGTCGGCTCGTGCCTCAGCGGCTTCGTCTTCTCGTACGGCTCCGCCAGCTCGGCGCGCTCATGGAGTCGGCCGCCGACCAGTACCTGGGTGACCCGTACGAGCGTGGTGAAGTCGGCGAAGGGGTCGCCGTCGACGACCGTGAGGTCTCCCAGCTTTCCCCTTGCCACCGAGCCCAGGTCCCGCTCGGCGCCGAAGACCCGTGCGGGCGCCGCGGTCACGCTCAGCAGGGCCTCGGTCGGGCTGAAGCCGTGGGCCACCAGCGCCCGGAGTGACAGATGCAGATGGAGGCCGACCGGGGTCAGCGGGGTGTCCGTGCCGAGTGCCATCAGTGCGCCCTCCTCCACCACCGCTCGGTAGGACGCCAGCTCCCGCTGGAGGAACAGCCGTTCCGCGTCCGTGGGCGCCTTGGCCGCCTGCGCGCGGATGGTGGCCAGGTCCCAGGGCGGCATCATCTCGGTCACCCGGGGGTCGTCGACCAGGTCCGGGTGGTCGTGGATCGTCGGGAAGGCGCTGAACGGCGTCGCCACCAGTTTGAAGCGGCCGTGGGTGTAGTTCTCCCTGGTGTCCTGGTGGGTGCGGTTCCCCGAGGTGGAGCCGTGCCCGTGCTCGGTGCGTTCGGTAGCGGATAAATGGGTCGTCAGGTCCTGGCCGCTCTGTACTCCTTGGGAGACCAGGTGGGAGCCGGAGCGCACCCCGAGCCGGTCATGGCCGAAGCGGGCGGCGGCCGCCATAGAGGCGAACGGCGCCCGGACGTACGTCTTCACGAAGTCCCAGTCCAGCGCGGCCCCCCGGGCGAAGGAGCGGCGCAGCCCTTCGGGGGTGCGGTGCGCGCGGCCCATGGAGTACGCGACGCGCGGCCCGTCGAGCAGTTCGCCGGTGGTGAACAGTCGGGGCCCGACGAGCCTTCCGGCGATGACGTCCTCCCGCAACCGGGCCTGTTCGTAGGAGAAACCGGCGAGCGAGACGGTGGTGGTGACGCCGTACGCGAGTTCCAGCGCGGACTGGCGGGCACCGTAGGTGTACTGCCAAGGGTGGGTGTGCGCGTCCCAGAGTCCGGGCAGCACCGTGCGGTTCGACGCGTCGACGACGCGGGTGGCGCGGCGGCCGGAGCGGTGCCGTCCGACGGCGGTGATGCGGCCGTCACGGATGAGGATGTCGATGTCCTCGCGGGGCTTGGACCCGGTGCCGTCCCAGAGCTGCCCGGCGCGGACAAGGGTGTCGACGGGAGCGGAGCGCCGATAGGTGACGCGCACGGGAACAGTGCGTCCACCGCCCCCGTCGATCGGAGTCACCTTCACCTTGCCGTCGGCGAGATGGAGCAGGGACTTGGAGTCGGCGGCCCATGAGGGGTGGTCGGCGCCCTCGTCACCGAGGCGGCGGGGTTCGCCGTGCGGGGTGCCGTCGGGGCGTACGGGCAGCACCCAGAGCGCGGACTCGCTGACGCAGGCGAACCACTTGCCGTCCGGTGACCAGGCGGGCCCCGACGCGTACCGGTCGGAGAGTGAGGCGAAGGGGGCCAGCGGGTGGAGCCGGGACGTGCCGGTCGTGACGTCGACGACCCGGATGAGGTTGTACCCCTCGCGGAAGCGGAGGTTGAGACGGTTGCGGTCGCAGTACGCCACGTATTGTCCGTTCGGGGACCAGCTGGGCGGGCCCGGCAGCCCGCCGCCGCCCATGGGCGCGGCGAGCACCTTCTCCGTACCGCCGCCGAGGTCACGTACGAGCAGATTGCCGGCCATGTCGAGACAGGCGAGCCGCGTTCCGTCCGGCGACAGCGCGCCGTGGACGCGGCCGCCGGACGCGAGGACGGTGTCCTTGCCGGTGGCGAGGTCGTGGCGGCGTACGGCATTGAGGCCCTCGCGGTCATCCACGTACAGCAGCGAGCGCCCGTCCCGGCTCCAGGTGGGCCCCTGCACATAGGAACCGGCCGCCGCCCTCACGACCTTCCGTGGCTTTCCACTGCCCGAAGTGGGGTGGACCCAGAGGGTGTTCAGCGAGACGAAGGCGAAGGAGCGTCCGTCGGGGGCGAGAACCGGCTGCTGGATGCCGCGCACCTTCTGGGTGCCGCGCGGCTCGAAATCGTAGCTCTTGACGCGGTACGAGGGCCGCTCGACGGGAAGCGTCGCGTCGAACGGCAACACGTGCCCGGCGCCGCCCGTCCCGGTACGGACGATCCGGAACTGCCCGTCGACGGTGAGCAGTACCCGCTCCTCGTCCAGCCAGCGGGGCGGGGCGACGGCGATCTCCCCTACGACGGCGACCGGTTTCCCGTCCACGACCAGGATGACCTGCTCGAACTTTCCGACCAGCCGCACCGTGCGCAGCCAGGCGCCGCGGCCGGCGGGCGAGAAGACCGGGACCTGGAGGTTCCCCGGCTCGGTCTCGGTGTGCCGGACGGTGACGGGCCCGCCGTCCGCGGGCACGGCGGCCAGCGTCCTGGACCGGAGCACCGTCCCGTCGAATCCCCCTCGCACGAAGACGATCTGGCTGCCGTCGGCGGACCAAGTGGGGTCGAAGTCCTCGTACGGTACGTCTTGTCCGGGCCCGGCCTGCCCTTTGAGGCCGGTGAGCTGGGTCAGTTCTGCGCTGCTCAGGTCGACGGTCCAGACCCGGTACGGGCTGCCCTTGACGGGGTCGCCGCCGCGCTCGGAGGAGAATACGATCTTCGATCCGTCCGGGGACCAGGCGGGCCCCCGGTCGTCCCAGGGGCCTTCGGTCAGCTGCCGTAGTCCCGTCCCGTCCACGGCCATGACCCAGATGTGGAACTGTCCGCCCTTGAAGCAGGCCATCGCCACCTGGCGGCCGTCGGGCGAGACGGCGGGGCGGGTGGGTTCGAGGTCGGGCGGGGTGAGGGCGGTGGCGGGCCGGCCGTCGTCCGCGAACGACCAGAGGACGTTCTGCACCTCGGCGAGGAACCGCTTGCCGGCCGGGGCGGCGGCGCCGTTGGTGGAGGCGGTGAAGTGCAGCCGGACAGTCCGTCCCGCGGTGTTCTGGGGGGCGGCGGCCGCGACGGCCGCCGGGACGGCGGGCACGGCCACTCCCGCGATCGCTGTGCCCGCGGCGGTCTGGAGGAAATGTCTGCGTGGCATCGATGGCAACGTCACTCCCAGGGTCTCGTGTGGTGCGTCACTGCCCACGGGCACAGGATCGCGATCGTCTGCGACAACTTTTCCCCGCATCTGACTATCTACTTCTCCCCGCTTCTGACTATCTGGAGGGACCGGCGACGAGCCGATCGACAGCGGCGCGTGCGGATACCACCTGGACGGCTCAGGCCAGCCGTCCGGCGAGTGCGAGGCCCCCCAAGGGGAAAGCCGATCAGCGTCATCTCGGGGAACGCCACCGAGTTGGCTTCCTGCTCGGCCGCATGCCAGGTTCAGCGCGCAATCGGCTCGGCGTCCGGTACTCCACCGCACGCCAGTGTGCGGCGACCGATGGCGACACCGATCGGTTCGCGCGACGGCGTTGTCACACCCTGGTGAGCCAGTCGGCGGCTGCCGGGGGTTTTCCGCCGACCGCGTCCCGGTAGGCGTCGCGCAGCGTCCCGGTGACCGGGCCGCAGCCGTCCGTCGTGGTGCGGCGGTCGTCGACCGACTCGACCGGCACGACACCGATGGCGGTCCCGGTCAGGAAGATCTCGTCGGCGGTGTACGCCTCGGCGTGCGCCAAGGGTCGTTCGGCAGTGGGGATGCCTGCGCCGCGGGCCAGTTCGAGGACGGTGGAGCGGGTGATCCCGGGCAGTATGCCCTGCTCGACCGGAGGAGTGTGCAGTACGCCGGAGCTGACGAGGAACACGTTGGCGGCGGAGCTCTCGGAGATGTGCCCGGACGCCGTCAGCAGCAGGGCGTCGTCGTAACCCGCCCTGACAGCCGCGATCTTGGCGAGTGAGGAGTTGAGGTACGCGCCGGTGGCCTTCGCCAACGGAGGAATGGTGTCCTGGTGGTTGCGCCGCCAGCCGCTCGTCATGAGGCGCCAGCGACGGGACGGCTGCTGCTCCTCCCACGCCCAGGCGGCGATGGTCACGCGCACGGCGGACAGATCGAGGGCGACCCCCATGCTGCCGTGGCCCAGATAGACGAGGGGGCGGACATAGCGTGGACCGGGACCGCCCGCCCTGATCAGTTCGGTGGTGGCGGTGATCAGCTCGTCCTCGGTGTACGGGATGTCCATCAGGTAGACACGGGCCGAGCGCCGGAGCCGGGCAAGGTGGTCGCGGAGCCGGAAGACCGCCGTGCCGTCCACGGTCTCGTGTGCCCTGATGCCTTCGTAGACCGCCCATCCGTAGTGCAGGGACTGGGTCAGCACATGGACCTGTGCGTCGTCCCAGGGAACAAGCCGGCCGTCCATCCAGATGAATTCGGCCGGGGACAGTGCGGTCACGGTGTCCTCCTCCGGGCGCCCGGAGGCGCGGGGGCTTCGATGTGGTGGCGCTGTGCCAGCGCGTACAGCGTGCGTGCCGTGTCCGGGTCGAGGGGAATGCCGTCCCGCCAGGCGCCGGACTCCTGACGGCGCTCCGGATCTCCTGGGCACAGCACTGGCTCGGAGCCCGCGGCCGGTGCCTCTCGCGTGGTGTGTACGAGGGCTCGCAGCCGGTCGTCGAAGGCGCCTCGCCCGCCGAAGGCGGCCGGATCCAGGCACAGCAGGAAGTGCGCCACCCCGCGGCCCCTGCCGGGCGCCGCCTGCTCCATGTGGTCGAGCTCCCAGTCCAGGGGGCCGTCGGCGAGCACCGCGGTCATCAGGGTCACCACCATGCCGAGCCCCTGGCCCTTGTGCCCGGCGCCGAGCGGGGACAGAGCCGCCACCTCGGACGCCTCGCGGGTGCCGCGGCCGTCCGCGGCCGTCGCCCAGCCCGGATCGAGGGGCAGACCACGGCGCCCCCGTTCCCGTATCTCGCCCAGACACACCTCACTGGTGGCCATGTCGAGTGCGAACTCGCCGTCGCCCTCCCCCGCCGCGACGCTGACCGGGTTGGTGCCGAACAGCGGCCCCCGCCCGTTGTAGGGAGCCACCCGCGAGGAAGCCGACGTCATGGCCCAGCCGATCATCCCGGCCCTGGCCATGGCGCGGCTGTAGACGGAAGCGGCCCCGAAGTGGTTGGAGTTGCGCACCACGACTGCCGCGACACCGTGCTCACCGGCGCGCCGCACCGCCGCCCGTACCCCTGCCGCCCCGGCGACGGCCCCGAGGGCGGCATCGGCGTCGAGGAGTGCGCTCGGGCCGGTCTCCCTGATGATCCGGATCTCCGGCCTGGCGTTGGCGATGCCCTGTGCGAGGTCGTCGAGGTAGCGCGGCAGCAGCCGTAGCCCATGGGTGTCGATGCCACGCATCGAGGTCTCCACGAGTGCGTCGGCGACGACCGCGCGGGCCGCGTCGTCGACGCCGCGTTCGGCGAGGGCGCTTCGTACGATCCTGCGGGCCGTGCGGGCACCGATGCGGTACGTCCCCGCCGGTTCGTGGGGTGGCTCGTCGGCTGTCTCGTCGTCGGGTGTCTCGTCCGGTGTCACGGGAACTGGGCCCTCCTCACAGCACATAGGGCAGGTCGCCGGCCACCTTGACGCTCGACCAGTCGAAGTCGACCTCGTCGATGACATCGAGTTCGGTGAGGACCTGGTGGAGTCCGCTGTAGTCACGCAGCAGCGCGGTACGCCCGGCGGACCTGCAGTCCTGGAGCATCCGGGTGCCGTCCGGCACCCCGACGAGCCGCATGATCGATTCCCAGGCCCGGTAGTCGTTCGCGGAGTACGCCTCCAGCGCCCGGCAGAGGGCGCTGAGCAGGAATCGCTGCTGCTCCTTGCCCAGTTGGGGGTAGAGCACCTTGAGGAGTTCTCCACTGATGGATCCGTGGCAGACCTCGTCGTGCCGGTGCAGCCGGGAGAGCTCCACGATCATCGGCTGGACGCCCGACGCCTTGGCGATGAGTTCCAGATAGGCGCCGATGGACAGCTCGGTGGTGATGGCGAACGCGAGCGTGTACAGACTGCGCTGCCAGCGCTCCGGCACCTGACCGGTCAGCGCGCGGTGCGTCTCGGCGACGTACGGCAGCGGCAGTTCCTTCGCCCGGAAGTGGCTGCCGCGTCGGGCCCGGGTGACGTCGCTGGCCATCCGGTGCATGAGGATGTGGTACTGCTCGTCCACCATGGCCTGTATCAGTGAGACCTCAAGGGCCTCGCCCCACAGGCCGGGGAACTCACCGCGCAGGATCAGTCCGAAGGCCGGATTGACCACATGGGTCTCCGAGTACTCGGTGTTCCGGTTGAGGGCGATCATGGCCCAGGTCAGGACGGCGCCCCGTTGCTCCGGGGACAGGCCCAGGTAGACCGGGTGGTCGGCGAACGGGACGATGTCCTCGGGATAGTCAGGCAGGGTGAGGTCGAACAGGTCGAGCAGCTCGGGGTCGTCCCGCTTGACGGTGGCCCTGCGCCGCCAGTTGGCCGCCAGGCGGTGGATCACCGGGTTGTCGACGGCGCCGAACAGGGCGCTGCCGAACTCGTCTTCCTCGGGGTTGCTGATGAACCGCTCGTCCATCCTTCATGTTCCTCTCGTGCTCCGGGGGCATCGGGGGGTGTGCCCGGTCCTGGCAGTCGCGTACGCATGGACCGCTGGGCGAGCAGGACCCCGGCCAGGACCGTGGCGACTCCCGCGCACTGCACGGCTGTCAGGGTCTCGCCGAGGAGGAGGAACGCGGCCCCCGCCCCGGCCACGACCTCCAGCGTCGCGAACAGGCTCGCTGTGGACGGCTCCATGAACTGCTGGGCGGCGATACCGCTGAGGTAGGCGACGAGTGTCGCCACGACGCCCGCCCACAGGACCACCGTCCATACGGGGGCGGAGAGCGTTCCGTAGCTGACGGTGTCTCCCAGGGCCGCGTAGGGGAAGCCGGTCAGGGGGTAAAGGACGTTGAGTGCGACGGCGCCGACGGCGATGCCCAGTGCGGCCACGGCGACCGGGTCGCGGTGGAGCAGTGCACGGCCCGCGAGCAGGAAGCGTACGGACAGCGCCGCCGCCGTTCCGAGGGCGGCAAGGACTCCGATCAGGTCGAGCCGCAGCCGCGACCACACCTCGCCGACCAGCAGCAGACCGCTCAGTACGACGGCTGTGCCCGCCCAGGCCAGTCGCGGCTGCCGAATGCGCCGCACCCAGCGCAACCAGACGACGACGATCACCGGTGACAGGAACTGCAGCACCACGAAGACACCGACCGGGATCCGCGCGACCGCGACGCCGCACAGCGTCTGCAGCGCGGCGAAGGAGAAGATCCCGAGGACGGCGATGACGGCCCACTCCTGTCGGGTCGCCAGCAACTGCCGGGGCCGGGTGACGGCCGCGTACGCGAGGAGCAGCACCGCCGCGATGGTCAGCCGGGCCTGGGCGATCTCGGGCGCCGAGAGTCCCGCCGCCGCCAGCACCTTGGTGGCCGGTCCTACCGTGCCGAAGGTACAGGCGGACAGCGTGGCGAGACCGGCCCCCGTGGCCGCCCCGGCCGGGCGGACGGTGTTCAGCACGGTCGTTCCCGTACGGCGGCGGCCTGCGGGAAGAACGCCCGGTCGGGTCCGCTGAACGGGACCAGCTCCGACCACCACTGGGCGGCCGGGTCCCACCGTGCGTGGAACGGCCGGTCGACCAGGTCCGGTGTGCGGGCCTGCAGATAGCGCAGCGCGAAGGCCCGTCCGCCCGGCAGTTCGGTCACCCCGTCCACGGCCACCTTTCCCTCGGTCGTCGACATCACAGGGCCGCGGGCGGTGCGCCCGAGGCCGGAAAGACGCAGCACGGCCTCGCGGTGGATCTCGTACGCGCGCTGCAGCGGGAGGCCGAAGTAGCGTCGCGCGCCGGTGTCCCGCTCCACGAACAGGTAGTACGGGTGGATGCCGAGGCGGAGCTGCGCGCGCCACGCGTCCGCCCACACCGCCGGATCGTCATTGACGTGGCGTACGACGGGTGCCTGGGACCGCAGTTGGGCCCCCACCGCGTGCAGAGCGGCGACGGCGAGCCGGGCGAGGTCGGGCTCCAGTTCCCGGGGGTGCGACACATGCACCATCACCGCGAGCTGGCGCCCGGCCCGCACCACGCGTTCGAACAGGCGCAGCAGGCTGTCCGCGTCCGGTCCCGTGACCAGGCGGGCGGGGTGGAAGGACAGCGCCTTGGTGCCGATACGGATGGTGGTGATGTGCTCGAGACCGGGGCGCAGCAGCGCGTCGACGTACGGCTCCAGCAGTTCGGTGCGCATGACGAGCGGGTCGCCGCCGGTGAACAGCACATCGCTGATCTCGGGATGGTCCCGCAGGTACGCGGTGACGTGCTGCGGGCCTTCGTCCGCGATGCGCAGTTCCGGCCGGCCGACGAACTGGGCCCAGCGGAAGCAGTAGGAGCAGTACGCGTGGCAGGTCTGTCCGTGCCGGGGGAAGACCAGCGCGGTCTGTGGGTATTTGTGCTGCACTCCGCTGACCGGGATGTTGCGGGTCAGCTGCTCGCCGGGGTGCGGATTCAGACGGCGGTGGATGGCGTCGACGGTGTCCCGCAGCGCGGCCGGGTCACCCAGCGCGCGCTCGACGGCGTCAAAATCCTGGGGGTCGAGCATGTCGCGATGCGGGAAGACCAGCCGGTACAGCGGATCGTCGGGAACGCTTCTCCAGTCGATCAGGCAGTCGATGACATGACCGCTGACCTTGAACGGCAGTACCTGGCCGACCACTTCCACGTCGTGCGCCAGCCGGTCGTCCCCGCACCGGTCGCGGACGAGCGCGGCCAGCCTGCGTCCTGACACGGTGCGTGTCGCGGAGACGGCGTGTTCGGCGATGGTCATCTGAGGGGTGTGCCCTTCTGCTGAAGGCGGGGTCAGGCGGCGATCCAGTACCTGGTGAGGTGGCGGCGTGCGTCCTCGTACCGCGAACGGGCGTGCACCATCCGCTGGTTGTCCCAGATGAGCAGGGAGCCGTCGGGGATGAGCACCTGGGTGCGGTACTGGTCGAACAGCTCGCTCACCCGGTGGGCCAGGTCGGCCCCGGCCTGCCCGAGCGGCAGTTCTTCCGGCGGCAGGGCCGAGTCGAGGGGGGCGTCGTAGTCGGCCGCCGTCAGCAGGTTGTAGCTGAACCGCAGTACGGGACGGCCCCGGTCGTCGTACAGCATGGGAACGATCACGGGCTCGGTGTCGCTCCCCGGGCCGGGAAAGACGAGGCTCGGTCCGGTCAACAGCGCGTGCTCGGTCGGGCTGAGCAGCTTCTCCAGGACCCTGAGGTCGAGCAGATCGGTGTGGCCGCCCCCGCAGCGGGCCTGCTGGTGGCAGTACAGGGCCAGATAGCGGGGGCTCGGGTCCCAGCCCGGCGCTTCGGTGTGGGCCCGGATGGTGTTACGGCTCTGGGAGTAGGCGCGGCCGTCGTTTCCCGGACGGTGGACGACCTCGTGTTCCACCGTTCCGGTGTACTGAGGGATGAAGCGGCCGATGTCCTGGAGCAGCTCGATCGCGTCTCGCTGGCCGCCCGGCGGAGCCACGACGGCATAGCCGTCGGCGCTGAGTGCGGCTCGTACGCTCGACTCACATGGCAGGGGCATGCCGTGGATCCCTCCTGGGTCACCGCCTCGCGTGCGGATGCAGCCTCGCAACGTCGTCCGGGGGCGGTATTGAAGAAAACCGACCTCATCCTCAACTCGCCCTAAGTCGCCCTCAAGTTGGCTCAAACGGCAGTACGAGGCTGGTCGGCTGTCCCCCGACCCGGTCCACGTCCGGAGGCCCTGGGTGGCCGATGGTGCGGGCACGCAGGAAGCGCGACATGGTCCAGCCGGTCATGGACTTGAACTCCCGGCTCAGATGGGGCTGGTCGGAGTAGCCGGAGAGGGAGGCGGCGATGGCTCCCGGGTGCCCGCCGGCCGTCAGCCGAAGGGCCGCGCGCAGCCGCAGGACGCGGGAGGCCTCTTTGGGGAGCAACCCGATCTGCTGCTCGAAGCGCCGCTCCAAGTGCCGTTCGCTCCAGCCGCATTCGCGGGCGAGCAGATGGACGGGCACGTTGCCGGCCGCTCTGGAGAGCCGGTCCCATACCCACAGGACGCGTGCGGAGACGGTCGGCCCGTCTTCGAGCCAGCGCGTCAGCACGGTGTCAAGCAGCGCGAAGCGTCCGGGCCAGTCAGGGCAGTCGTTCAGTCGCTCGTCGAGTGCGTGGAGCCGGGGACCGAGCAGATCGGCGGGCTCGATCAGTGAGTTGGCGAGCTGGTCCATCGGGGTACCGAAGAACGCGTACGCGGCCCAGGGGGCCATGACGACCTCCACGCCGTACAGCCCGCCGTCGTGCTCGCCGAGGCGAGCGCGCGACTGCGGGCCCGAGAGCAGGGAGGTGAACGAGGGGGCATCGGCCGGATCCTCGCCTGTGGTGCCGGACACGCGCAGCTTCTGTGCCAGGAGGATGACGAGCGTCGTCATGCAGTCGGGGAGTTCGAGCCGCCGCCGGGGCGCGGACAGGCGGAACCTGAATCCGCGGTAGCGCACGACACGGGAGCGCAGCCGGGGGGCGGGCAGAGCGGTTGCCACTTCCCAGGTTCCGGCCGGGCCGAACTCGTGCCTCATCTCGCCATTGTGGGTGGCTGTGCTCCCGGTCCTGGCCGTCGGTTCACGCCAGAATCGGGCCGTGGTGCGGGCAGCGGCTTGGGCCGGCCGCCCTTGTCCTGTGCGGGATCCGCGGCAGGCGCCAGCAGCCGTACCCTGTCGTTCAACGCTCTGCCGCCGTCCAGTGACTGCCCGTCGGGCCAGTGGGAGTGGAGCGCCGCGCTCCAGGTCGTGCGCCTTGATCGTTTCTTGAGCGGCGCCTAGGCTCCCATGCCCATGGAGACGGGGGAGCCGGACCACGGTCGCAGGCCGTGGCGCGACCGGCTGGTCAGGCATCGTGCGATCGCGGCCCTGCTGGCCGGGGCAGCGGGGCTGGCCGTTCTGGGTGCGGTGCTCGTCGTCCTGCCGGGTGTGGTGGTCGACCACGATCTCGCCGGGGCGAGCGTCGCCGCACAGGACCGGTTGAAAGCGGTGAACGACGTCCGTACGACACTTCTGCAGGCCGTGGGCGGCATGGTCGTGCTGTTCGGCGCGTACGCCACCTGGCGGCAACTGCGCGTCAGTCAGGACGGCTTGCGCGCCACCCAGGAAGGCTATGTCACAGACCGGTTCAGCACGGCCGTCGATCAGCTCGGCAGTGACAAGCTGGAAACACGCATCGGCGGGCTCCACGCGCTGTGGCGGATCGCGGAGCACTCCGCCCGCGACCGCGAGGCCGTCATCTCCATCCAGGCTGCTTACCTGCGCACACACCTGCCCTGGCCGCCCGCCGGACCGGAAGCTCCAGCGGGGGACGTGCCGATCAACGACGTCGTGCCGCTGGAGGTCCGTGCCGCCGACGCCCAGGTGGCGCTGACCGGGCTGGGCGTGTTGTTGCTGCAACCCCGGGAGCAGTCCTGGGTCAACCTCGGCGTCACGGACCTGCGCCGGGCCGACTGCGACGGGCTGTGGCTGCACGAGGTCAACCTCGACCGGTCCTGTATGGAGGCGGCGGGCCTGTACCACGCCAACCTGACGCAGGCGTCTCTCGTCTCGGTCAACCTGCGGCACGCCGACCTCAAGACGGCGATCCTGCGCCGGGCCCGCTGCGTTCTGGCTGACCTGCGGGGCGCCCGGCTGGTCGAAACGGACCTGCGTGACGCGGACTTCACCGAGGCCGACCTGCGCGAGGCGAACCTGCGCAAGGCCGACGCGGGCGGCGCCGTCTTCCGCCGCGCCGACCTGCGCCTGGCCGACTTGCGTGGCTCCGACTTGAGTACGGCCGACCTTCTCCAGGCACGTCTGACCGGCGCGGTGGCCAGCGAGCGCACTCGCTGGCCGGCAGGTTTCGACCACGCGGCCACCGGCGTCGTTGTCACCGAAGATCCTGGCCCCGAACCTCCGCCGCTGCTCCAGCCCTCAGGGATAACGACGCAGCACCCGCCCCTGCGGTCCATGCGGTCCATGTAGTCGATGTGGTCCATGCAGTGACTCCGGCACCGAGGCCCTGCGAGCAGCCGCGCCGGAGTCGCTGGACTGGGCGGTGCTGAGCCCGGCGGGGGGGCTTCGACCACGAGGGCGAGGTCCCGACCCTGCACCGGACTCACGCGGGAGTGTCCGCCGTATGACCGATACGACCCACGGCAACCCGACCTCTACGACCCACGACAGCCCGAACCCCTACGCTCCCGCACGGCGCCGGCGTACGTCCGGAATGGGACGCGTACGTCCTGACGGCGTCCAACGCGGGCGCGGACCGCCACTCGGCCTGGTACCTGAACCTGTTGGCCGCCCCGGAGGTCACCCTCCAGGTCGGCGCGGTCCCCTTCCTGGCGACGGCCCGGTCGGCAAGATCGCAAGAAGGGCCAGCAGGGCAAAGCAGACGGTCACCGCCCGGACGCGCCAGCGCTCGCTCTGGACGGCCGAATCCCCGGACACCGTGATCCACGACCACGACAATGGCGACACGGTCCATTGTCGCCATGACGGCTGCGCACCCAGGACATCGCATGCGTGCGCGCGGAGAGGGAATGAAGTGAGTGGGAAGCAACTCGCGTCCGCTGTATCGGACAGGCTGAACACCGGGGTCGCGCACAACGCACGGGTGTGGAACTACTGGATCGGCGGAAAAGACCACTACGAGGTCGACCAGCAGGTCGGTGACCAGATCTCCACGATGTTCCCGGTGATCCGGGACGTGGCCCGCGCGGACCGCGACTTCCTCGGCCGCGCGGTCCGGTTCCTGACCGCCGACCGCGGGGTGCGGCAGTTCCTGGACATCGGCACCGGATTGCCGACCCTGGACAACACCCACGAGATCGCCCAGCGGATCGCGCCCGAGTCCCGGATCGTCTATGTCGACAACGATCCCATCGTGCTCGTCCACGCCCGCAGCCTGCTGGTCGGCACCCCGCAGGGAGCCACCGACTACATCGATGCCGACGTCCACCACCCGGACAGCATCATCGAGGGCGCCTCAGCGACTCTTGACCTCGACCGGCCCGTCGCGGTCATGATGCTGGGCATCCTCAACTTCATCCTCGACACGGAACAGGCGCTGGACATCGTGCGCCGGATCATGGCCTCGGTGCCCTCCGGCAGCTACCTCGCCATGACGCACCCGACCACCGACACCGACCTCGGTGGCGAGGGCAACGTCGAGGCCATGAAGTTCTGGAACGAGAACGCCACGCCCCCGATCACCGCCCGAAGCCGTGCGCAGATCAGCGCGTTCTTCGAAGGGCTGGACCACCTCGCTCCCGGCCTCGTGTCGTGCACGCAATGGCGCGCTCAGTCGGAATCTCCCGTGGTACTTCCCCAGTTCGGCGCAGTGGCCGTAAAGCCCTGACCGGACGGGCATCGAAGCGGCGGTGGTCGAGCGTCTTGCCGCAGTAGCCGAGTAGCCCGGCGCAGGCCGGTTCGGGGGTCAGTCGCGGTGGACGACGATCGTGAGGCGCCGCTCCGCGGCAGCCGGTGGCGTGGCACCGGGACTGGGGATGAGAGCGAGGCCGCGAGGACTGCGCCCTACTCGTTGAGGGCGCTCGGCGCTCGGCGCTCGGCGCTCGGGCTGAACGGCGCGCACCAGAGGTAGGGGGCGCCGAACGTCGGCTCAGCCCACGCCTGCCGGACCATCAGCCCTTCGAGCGCATCAGCGTCGGCGACGTGCTCGGGCGCGGCCTACGCCTGAATGCGTCCCATGGGGCGCGCCGGGCTGGGGCATGCTGGGGGTGCGCTCACGCGCTCTACTTCGGTGGCAGGGGGGCCGGTCGGGGCGTCGCAGCGGAGGTCTACTGCAGCCTGGAGCTGCTGAGGGAGAACCGGGAGCTGCCTCACTTCCGCTCGTGGCGGTCGGCGATCGGCGGTCGCGGGCCGGATGGGAGCGGACACGCGCCCCCTGACGTCCCTGGTTCCGGTGCGCGGTCGAGGGTCTCGGCTTCCACCCCGGACACCTGCCGTGGGCGAGACGGGTGTCCGAGGGCGACCGCGACGCGCGGAGGGAACTCGCCGAGGCCGTGCGCGCCTGCCATCGGCTGACCGTGCCGGCTCTCCGTCGGCCGCTGACCGGTACCGGACCGGCGGAAGCGGACGGCTCCGCCATGCGGAACCTGGTGTCTCTGCTCGGCCGCACGCGAGCTGCCGCCCTACATGTGACAGCGGAAGGCCGCACGACGAGCGAACTGGCCCGCCGCCTCAACGTCACGGCCGCGGCGGCCAGTCAGCACGCGACAGTGCTGCGGAACACGGACCTCATCACCAGCCGCCGAGGCGGGTCCGTGCTGCACCTCATCACACCCCTCGGGCCGGCCCTGTTGCGCACCGGTGTCCTCACAGAACCGTGAGGCCCGGGAGCACGCGGCGTCGGACCGGTGAGCGCGGTGCCGCGCTGCTCGGATGCCACCGGACACTCGCGCCGAGGTGCGCGAGGCGCCGCGCCTGCCGTCCGTTCCCTCGTGCTGACCGCGGGCACGTTGCTGGGCGCTCCCGCCGTCGGCGCGCAGACCGCGAACGCGAACGCGACCCGGTCCAAGTCGCCGGGCAGCTCAGGTCCGCAGTGTCGGACAGCACGGTCACGCGCCGGACCACGTGGCCTACGGCCTCCAAGCGGAGCTGGGGACGCGCGCCTGCTGGTGCCGGTGCGGCTGGCACCCGCGGTGGACAGCTTGTCCCTGGCCTTCAGCTCATATGGGCTCGGGAGCCGCATGGCACCGGAGGACGCCGCCGGGTTCGGGCTCGGGTGGAACGCTTTTGCTCAGGGGGGTCTCTCACTACCTGTACAGCTGTACCCCTGAGAGGAGTTGTTCTGGATGGTGCGTCGCGTTCGTGTACTGCTGCTGACCGCCCTGGCGCTGGTAATGGGCTCGGTGATGTCGTCCACTCCGGCCTCCGCCGTCATCGGCGGGTCGAAGAGCACCTACGGACCTTGGGCAGTACGCATGCTCGTTGACGGCAAACCGGCGTGCACCGGGACAGCCGTCGCCCGCCAGTGGATCCTCACCGCCTCCCACTGCTTCTACGAGCAGGCACAGCCGGTCGCCGACAAGCGGATCTCCTTCCGGGTGGGCAACCTCGACATGCGCAGGGGCACCAAGGTCCGCCCCATACCCGGCAAGCGCGTGGGCAGCGCGCACGCCGACATGATGCTCGTCAAGGTTCCGCCGATGAACGTCCGCACGGCACGCCTGGCCACGGTGGGCGTCCACCGCGGCCAGGCCGTGCGGCAGTACGGGTGGGGCGCCACCTGCACCACGGACGAGAGCGCCTGCCAGTCTCCCGTCCTCAAGCAGTCGGACCTGAAGGTCGTACGGCCGAACGACCCCCTGTGCGCGGGTCACACCGCACCGGGCGGCCCCGACTTCTGCATGAAGAAGGTGAAGGGGATTCCCGCCGGGGGCGACTCCGGGGGTCCGGTGATGACCGTCGGCCCGCGTGGCACCGAAACCCTCATCGGCGTCTTCAACGGCTCCGACCGGGAGAAGAGCGCCGAGGCCGGAGAGGTCTCCCAGCAGCTGCGCTGGATTCGCTCCGTCATTCGGCGATAGCAGCCGGCGCAGCCGATCTCACGAGGAAGCCGCACCGGAGCGTTCCGGTGCGGCTTCCCCGTCTCATGTCCCGCGCGGAGGTCCCGTCGGGGTGGTACCAAGGGGGTGGGGTCCGTCGCCCGCCCGGATAGCAGACGCCTTGGCGTCAGCGGTGACGAACGCGTCGATGACGAGTTCGGTCGCCGCGTGCGATGGCCTGTTCCCGTCCTCCATGCAGGCGGCGAGTCCTCCGGCAGTCGTCTCGCCCGGCGCATCGGCGATCACATTGAGTACGAGGTTGCGGGAGAGGTCCTTGCTCGACGCCGGTGAGCGTCGTCGCAGACGGGACCGCGCCGGTCCGATCCGGTCCAACGCCACATCGTCGGAAGGCTGCTCGGAGAAGGACGCGCCCGAGATCATCGGCCTCATCAAGGATGCGGGCATGTTCGTCATTTCCCGCATCGCTCTCAATGCCTCGATGATGGGGATCACCGGCGGCGAACTCGCCGACGGCCCCCGGGGCGCCGCACGTCTCGACAGCAAGTGGGACCAGACCCTGCGGTCCAGTTACAACCGCTACCCGCGGGGCAAGCTCGACGACGTGTACGACCCTCGTGGCAGCCGGCCTCACGCCCTCACGGGCCCTGCGCGCGGCCACGGCGACCACAGTCCGCGGCACCCCCAGCCCCGTCACCGGATGGCTCGTCACCCCCGCCGACGAGGTCGCCGACGACGCCAGGCGGCGGGGCTCCAAATACGGCGGCGGGAGCTTGAAGGCCCACTCCGTCACCGCCTGCCTCGACCACCGCGCGGGCCTCCCGCTGCAGGGCAGCTTCTTCGGCGAGACCCAGCAGGCCGCCGCCATGCCGCCCGGCGTTTACCCGCCCGTCGGTATGCGCCTCGGCATCGTCGGGACCCTCCACCTCCAAGCCCGCGTCCAGAGCTGGCCTGGGGCGCCGGGAGTCGGTTCGGTGTCGGCTTACGGTGGGACTGATGTCGTCAACCGGTCCCTGGGTGTCGGCAGCGGCGGCACGGCCATGGGCTTCAGCCTTCGGACCTGCCAGCATGAGCAACCTCGATTCGATCCCCGTACTTTGGAGGTTTGATGCGTGCAGGCGTCGTGGTCGCCGCGCAGCCCGGTGTGGAGGATCTCGCGGTGCTGGCCGAGGAGTTGGACCTGCACAGCTTCTGGGTCAACGACACCCCGATGGTCCACGGCGACCCCTTCATCGCCTTGGCCCTGTGTGCGAAGGCCACCCGCCGCATCCGGCTCGGTATCGGCGTGACCTCACCGGCGTTGCGCTCGGCCCCGGCCGCCGCGAGCGGGTTCGCCGGCCTGAACGCCCTGGCACCGGGCCGGATCATCTGCGGGGTCGGCACCGGAAACACCGCCCGGCGCACTCTGGGCATGCAGCCGACCACGGCGGCCTCGCTGGAGAACTTCACCGCGGCACTGCAGGATCTGTGTGCCGGGCGATCAACCGAGTACCGCGAAGGTGACCGGGTCCGCGACATCCGGTTCCTGCACACCGGGGCGCACGTGAATGCCACCGATCCGATCGAGTTCGTCGTGGCCGCGCTCGGACCCAAAGCCGCCGCCGTCGCCGGCCGCCGCGGCGCCGGCCTCATCTCCTTCGGCCTGCTCGAGCCCACCGCCTGGCACGCACTGCACGACGCCCGCCGGCAAGCCGCCCACGGCACACTCCGCGACCCCGACTCCCACGCGCACTCCTACGTGGTCACCGCGCTCCACCTGCTGCGCGACAACGAGGACTCCGACAGCGACGCGGCCAGGGACGCGACAGGTCACCTCGTCCTGTCGCTCCTGGACTTCGCCGCCGACAGACCCGCCTTCGCCGGGCAACTGGGCCCCGACCAACGCGAGGCGGTGCGAGAACTCCTCGACCGGCGTGGCACCACCGCCACCGCGCGGGACCGGTACATCAAGCTCTACCCCAACTACCTCGGACGCATCGCACCGCAGGACCGGGACCTGGTCCTGCCCTCGCTGATGAACAGCCTCGCCCTCGTCGGCACCCGCGACGACCTCCGCACCCGCATCACCGCCCTGGAACAGGCAGGCGTCGATGAGCTGCTCATCCAACCGGTGATCGACCCGCCCACCGAGATGGCCCGACTCGCCGAACTCCGGCAATGACCGTCCCGGATACGCGCGAGCTGTTCATCACCCCGCGACACGAACGGCAGGTGCGGACGGAGCCGTCCACACCTGCCGAAAGGCCGAGAGGGCTACTGCTCGGTGATCAACGCACGTCGACGTAGTCGCCAGCGGCCTTGACCGCGGAAGTCGTCGAGTTCCCGGCGAAGTTCCAGCGGAAGTAACCGTCGTTGGCGGCCTTGACCGTGG
Source organism: Streptomyces sp. NPDC003032 (assembly GCF_053591415.1). Taxonomy (NCBI): domain Bacteria; kingdom Bacillati; phylum Actinomycetota; class Actinomycetes; order Kitasatosporales; family Streptomycetaceae; genus Streptomyces; species Streptomyces sp. NPDC003032. Next base: position 167,797 of record NZ_JBSFTT010000015.1, read on the forward strand.
TCTTCAGGTTGCCCTTGGTGTCGGACTTCACCGTCTTCACGGCCGTGTAGGTCGTAGTGCCCTTCTTCTTGAACTCCAGCTTCACGGACTGGTTGGTGTAGCCCGCGTACTTGTGGGTCTCCCAGTTGGCGCGGGTCAGCGCGCCGGTGATGGTGAGCGTCTTGCCCTTCTTGACCGGCTCCGGCGAAGCGTCCGCCGTCAGCTTGGACAGGCGCTGCACCTTAAAGGAACCGGCCTTCTCCGCCAGGATGGTGTCGATGTCCTTGGCCGTGATCAGCGCGTCGACGTACCAGGTGCCGGCCGGGCTGTTGTCGTAGAAGTCGGTGTCGGGGTCCAGCGTGAACTTCGCGGTACACGTCGAGGTCGTCGCGCTCGACGCCACGCAGGTGGGCGCCGACGTCGGCAGGGCCACCGCGGAGCTGGGGCCGTACAGCGTGATGTCGGCCTCGTCGATGCCCGAGTCGTCGGACGCCGTCACGGAGACCGAGAAGGTCTGCGCGGCGGTGGTGCCGAGCACGATCGGCTTGCCGCCGTTGGCGGTGACCTTGTCGATGGTCACGTCGTCGGACGCGGCAGCGAAGGCACCGGGTGCCGCGAAGCCGGTCACGGCCAGGGCCGAGCTGAGCACGGCGATACGGATGCGGTGTCGCATGAATCCCCCCACGGGATGACGCCGGGACGAAATGGACTGCCCGGCAAGGTTGTTGTTGACGCGACGACTTTACGTTCTTCACCATGACTTCATCATTGTGTTGATCAACACGCGTGTCGCGCACAACCCTTGCGCCTCTGGGGTGCCGTACGTCCGCTCTTCCCCCTCCTCACGCCGGGAGGTGAGCAACAGAGTCCCCTGTTATGGTGCGCCGATGTCAACGATCAAGAAGTTCCAAGTCACCTTCGACTGTGCAGAACCCGCGCGCCTCGCCAGTTTCTGGTGCGAGGTGTTGGGGTATGTCGTACCGCCGGTCCCGGAGGGGTTTGCCACTTGGGAGGACTATCATCGCTCGCTGCAGCCTGAGGATCAGGACGCCTACTTCGCATGCAGTGATCCCTCGGGCGTGGGCCCTCGCCTGCTCTTCCAACGCGTTCCCGAAGGGAAGATCTGCAAGAATCGGGTGCATCTCGACGTGCGGGCCGGCACCGGACTCGTGGGTGATGAGCGCCTCACCGCACTGGAGGCCGAGTGCGCACGACTGGTCGCGCTCGGTGCGACACACGTACGAACGCTGCTTGCCGATGACGACAACGAGTCGTGCATCGTGATGCAGGACATCGAGGGCAACGAGTTCTGTCTGGACTGAGCGTCCCTCCGCGTACGGCGAGGTCGCCGGACCGCATCGCTTGAAGATACTTCGTGACTGTAGCTCGGGCAGCTACAGGTTCGGGGTACCGGACTCGATCGTCCGAATCGGGGAGTAATCTTGCGCAGTCTGACCTTCGTCATCGGTACGGGCCGCAGCGGCTCCACCGCGCTGTCCCGCATCCTCAACACCCATCCCGACGTGCTCAGCCTCAACGAGTACCTGGCCTCGGTCGGGGACGCGGCCTTCCCTGACGGCCCGTTGTCGGGCGCGGAGTTCTGGGAGACCCTCTTCCGGCCCACCCCGTACTTCGCGAGCATGATCCGCAGTGGGCTGCTGATGCCGGAATTCCTCTACACCCGCCGCCCGGGGCGGTACACGGCGCGGACCACAGGTATCCCCGCGCTCTCCCTCATGGTGCTGCCCCACCTCACCGACGACCCCGACGGTCTGCTCGACGAGATCCGTACGGCGGTCGTGGACTGGCCCGACCGCACCGCCGCCGCACATCACGAGGCGCTCTTCGAGCTGCTCGGCGCACGGTTCGGCCGCACCGCTGTCGTGGAGCGCTCCGGTTACTCGACGGGCTGGGCGCCGGGACTGCGCGCCGCCTTCCCGTACGCCAAGTTCGTGCACCTCTTCCGGGACGGGCCGGACTGCGCCCTGTCCATGAGCCGCCACCCCGGATACCGCATGATCACCCTGATGCGTGAGATCAGGGAACGGACGGGCGTCGACAGCCACGCGGAACTGTCGGGGGATCAGCTGGCCGCCCTCCCAGCGGACTTGGCGCCCTTGCTCGGTGACAGCTTCGATCCCGCGCTCGTGCGGGACCGGGAGTTCCCCCTGCGGCGGTTCGGCGACCTGTGGTCCGAACTCGTCATCCAGGGCGTGCGATTCCTGGACAGTCTGCCGTCCGATCAGCGCATGACGCTGGCCTACGAGGATCTCCTCGACGCTCCCCGGCAGGAACTGGGCCGTCTCGCCGCGTTCGTCGGGGTCGACCCTTCCCCGGCGTGGCTGGACGGCGCGTGCGCCCAGCTCGACGACAGCCGTCGCGGCTCCGCCCAGAGGCAGTTGACGGCCACCGACCTCGACGGGTTGAGGAAGAGCTGCGCTGCTGGTACTCGCGCGCTGGAGGAGTAGCCGGACTGGCGACGACCCGTGGCCGCCGCCACCGCCCCGAGCGAGGTGGCGGCGGCGGTGGCCACAGGGTTCCGCCGCGTGGTTACGGCAGGCGTACCGAGTTATGGCAGGCGTACCGAGTTACGGCAGGCGTACCGACTGGGCGTGCCGGAAGATGTCCTTCGGGTCCCAGGCCGCCTTCGCCTTCTGCAGGCGGGCGTAGTTGTCCTTGTAGTAGAGGCTGTTCCACGCGGCCGACGAGGTGTTCCAGGCGGCGTCGCCGAGGTCCTTGTCGGGATAGTTCACGTAGCAGCCGTCGTTGATGTCGTTCGGCACCGGAACACCGCCGGTCTCCGCGTACACGTCCCTGTAGAAGTCGCGGATCCAGGCCAGGTGCTTGCTCTCTTCAGCCGGGTCGGTCCAGTAGGTCTGGTACTGGAGCTTGAGCACGGAGTCGCGCTGCGGCACCGCGGTGTCGCCGGGCTTGACGCCGTTGATGCGGCCGCCGTACGAGTCGACCTGGAGCAGCGCGTCGCCGTTGCTGTAGTCGGAGCGCGTCAGATGCTTGTACATCGCCTTGATCTGGGTGGCGGAGAAGCCCTTGCGCGCGTACGCCGACTTGTACTTGCCGTACAGCGTGGGGTTGCCGCCGCTGAGGTAGTCGGTGGCGATGTACCAGGGCAGCGTGCGCGGCTTGGCGAACTGCGGCATCGCCGCGTGCTCGCCCGACCGCTGGGTCATCGCCCGGCGGGTGACGCCCACGCCGGCGGAGACCGCGGCCAGGTAGTCGTCCAGGAGGGCCTGGGCATCGGGGACGGTGGCGTCCATCTGCGTGAGCAGGACGATCTCCGACCGGTCGGGGTTGGCACGCTGGTTCAGCTTCAGCAGGCCGAAGAGTGAGTTGTACTTGGAGTCCGGCGCGCTGTTCCGCTCGTGCCAGGTGCCCCAGTTCTGCAGGAGACGGGTGAAGGACGCCTCGGTCATGTCCTTCCAGGGGAAGGCCGTGGCGTGCACGAAGACCTCGGACGGAGGCTTCGGCAGAAGTTTCGAGGGGTCGGTGCCGGTGGCGCCGGGCGAGCGCAGCCAGTAGCGGGTGATCAGGCCGAAGTTGCCGCCACCGCCGCCGGTGTGGGCCCACCACAGGTCCCTGAGCGCGGCGTCGGTGGAGTCGCGGGTGGCGACGACGGCCTTGGCCGTGCCGTTCTTGTCCACCGTGACGACCTCGACGCCGTAGAGGTGGTCGACGGTCAGGCCGTGCAGGCGGGAGAGCAGGCCGTAACCGCCGCCGGATATGTGGCCGCCGGCGCCGACGGAGGCGCAGGAGCCCGCCGGGAGCGTGACGCCGTACAGCTTGTAGAGCGCCTCGTAGATCTGGAGGTTTGAGGCACCGCCCTCGACCGCGAAGGCGTTCTTGGTGCTGTCGTAGTAGACCTGCGTCATCCCGGACATGTCGATGACGACCTGGACGTCCTTGTTGAAGACGAAGTCCTCGTAGCAGTGGCCACCGCTGCGGACGGTCAGCCGCTTGCCGGCGGCGACCGCGTCCTGGACGGCCCGTACGGCCTGGGCGGTCGTGGTGACCAGGCGGACGTAGTCGGGCTTGGCGACCCAGCGCTGGTTGGTGCCGCGCACCAGGTCGGGGAAGCGGGCGTCGCCCGGGGTGACGGTGATGTAGTCGGGCGTACCGGCTGCGGCCCGCGGGCCGGTGGCGACGGTGGTCGCGGCTGCCGCGCCGGAACGTGCGGGGGCCTCGGCGGCCGCGGGCGGGGCGGTGGTCAGGGCCGCTCCGCCGGCGACCGCGGCGGCGCCGGTGAGGAGGGATCTTCGCCCCAGCCGCCTGCCCTGGTTCGCCGCGTCCGACTCGGTTGTCTCATTTGTCCTTCTCATGGTCACACTCCACCAACGGGTCTGTTCGCAAAGGAAGTTGAAGATGCATCGAACGATGATCGATCACGACAGTAGCCCAGCGAGACAGGGGTGACGCAATAGCTTCAATGAGAAAACTGTCCGAACTGCCGGTCAAACTACGGTTGATTGCAGCATGTGCAACTATGTGCGGTCGAGTGACGGCTCGACCACTCTCCGCAGGCCGCTCAATCGGCCCCGGTCGCCGCATGGCCTCGTGCCGCGCTGCCGGCCGCTCGCACGCGGGTGGCGACTTCGGTGGCTCCGAGCGTGACGAACCGATCGTCGCCGGCCGCGGCCAGGAAGGCTCGGACCACCTCGCGTTGCTGTCGTCGGGCGCCGTTCGTCGGGGCGCAGCGAGTCGAGGACCGTGAGGAGCGCGAGGCCGACGGAGTCCGCGTCGGCGTGTGATCCGAGCACGCGGTGGGCAACGTCCCGGAGGCGCTCGCGGTGGGACTCGAAGGCATCGACGATCGGGTCCGACCGCCTCAAAAACAAGGACACGGACAACACCGATGTCTGGACCGCGATCCAGCACCTCCACAAGGCGATCGTCGCCGGGGGCGTCGACCCGAGGCTGCGCGGCACTGGCGCCGGCCGAGGGCGCCACCCGGCTGCAGGACGGCGCGGAGGGAGTCACCGACGAGATCTGGGAAGAGGCGCGCAGGCGAGGACGGGCCTGCCCGGCGGGTACTTGTCGCGGGCCTCAGTAGCCGATCGTGAAGCGGCGCTGGACGAAGCGCGGCAGCTCCGCTTCGTCGATCAGGGCGACAGCGGCGTCCTCCGCCGAAATGCGGCTGCGGCCGTCGGCGTCCAGGACGGCCTGGTCACCGCCGATCCGGAAGCGACCGGTGCGCTCGCCGGGGAAGATGTCCTCGGCCGGGCTGAAGTACGTCCACAGCCGGTTGGAGGCGCGCAGAACGTTCAGGGCGTCGCGATGGCCGCGTACTGCTGCCGCGTACTCGCGGGGCAGCCCTACTTGGTCGAGGACGGCGTGCAGAAGTTCGTCGGAGTCGGCGCGCACCACCCCCGGTTCGAGTTCCAGGCTGCCGGCACCGCCGATCACGATGAGCCGGGTTCTCGGGTGGCTCTCCATCGCCTTCAGCAGGGCCCGCGCCGCGGTGGCGTAGACGGTGGGATCGGCGATCGAGCGCTGCACGGTGTCCGCGATGTCCCTTGCGGCGTTGCCGGGCTGGAACCCGCTGATCAGCACGTCGAGCCCCGGCAGGACGGCCGCGATGCCCGCCGGGTCCAGGACGTCGACGCTCGCCCAGCGGACGTCGTCCCGGCGCTCGTCGCCCTCGATCCGCGAGGCATCGCGGCTGAACGCCGTGACGAGGTGGCCGCGGCCGAGGGCCTCGGCGACCACCCGGCTGCCGATGGTCCCGGTGGCTCCGATGACTCCGATGTGCATGGCTCTCCCCTGTGTTCCGCGCTTCTTGTGGCTGTGGACACGCGTCCATCCACGACCGACCACCCGACAGGCGACGACTATACGGTGTGAAGTTTCTATACGGCTACCAATTAACATGACGCTGTAGAGTGTGCGCGTGACAAGTACAGTCGGCAGGGGTAGACGCGAGCGGCTGCGTGCCGAGACGACGGCCGAGATCAAGCGCGTGGCATTGGAACTGATGGCCTCAGGTGGACCCGACGCCATCACGCTGCGGGCGATCGCCCGCGAGATGGGCATGACCGCCAACGCCATCTACGGCTACTTCGCCACCCGCGACGACCTGGTCACCACGCTCGTCAACGACGTGTACACCGCCCTGGCCGACGCCGTGGACACCGCCTGGGAGGCGTCACCCGCCACGGACCCCGCCACTCGGATCCACGCATGGGCGTACGCCTTCCGGCACTGGGCCCTGGCCAACCCCCAGGGCTTCCGGCTCATCTACGGTGACCCCGTTCCCGGCTACCGCGCTCCCGAGCAGGGCGCCGCCCCGGATGCCGCACGGCGGGTCTGCACCGGACTCACCGCACTCGCAGCGGCCGCCTGGCCCCACGCCGAGAAGTTCTACGACGCCAGCGCGTTCGAATGGTCGGACTTCGATGCCGGGCTTCTCGACAAGGTGCGCCCGGCATTCCCGGAACTGCCACCCGCAGCCGTCGCTCTCGCCTTGCGGATCTGGGGCCACCTGCACGGTCTGGTGTCCCTGGAGGTATACGGCCACATGCGCAACCAGACCAGCAGCCCGGAAAAACTCTTCCACGAGGAACTGGCACAGCTCGTACGGACACTGGACCTCCCCCGCGAAGCGTGAACGCCCCCGCGGGAAGCCCGGCGTACCGCAGTGGCACGCGGCGCTACGATCCATCGCCGCCGGTGACTTCGCAGGCGTGCGCCGCCGTGCCGTCGGTCTTCCGCCCTCCTGTCAGGAACAGGGCAACCATTCGAGGCAGGTAGGGGTCTACCGACCGAGCACACTCACGAGGAGACCATCATCACCGCCATACGCAAGACCCTGACCGCCACCGCAGTCGTCACCGCGGTCCTCGCCGGTTCCGCCGCCTGCGGCACCGTGGAGCAGCTGTCCGCCGGCCAGAAGCTCGACCAGGCCTTCGAGAACCTGGACCAGGAGAAGTCATTCTCCTTCGAATTCTCCCTGGACACCGACGCCGCGTCACTCAAGGCACTGGACGAGTCCTCGGCCGCGGAGTCCGGCGAGGGAATGCCGGACGAGACCGCTCAGCTGCTCAGCGACGCGAAGATCAGCGTCACCGTGCAGTCGAAGAAGCCGTTCGGCGAGTCCGGTGACAAGGACTTCGACCGCATGGCCATGAAGGTCAGTGGCCCGGACGGGCGCCTGGTCGAGTACCGGATCATCGGCGACCACACCTATCTCCGCACCGACGTGGAGACGCTCGGCAAGGCCATGGGCACCCCCATGCCGAAGGCGGCGGACCTGCCCCCGCAGGCCGGCGCCCTCAAGAAGGTCTTCGAGGGCAAGTGGGTGAAGATCGACACCAAGCAGATGGAACAGCTCACCGGCGAGAACGGCGAAGAGCCGGGGGCCAAGCCCTCCCCGGAGCCCACCCTCGACGCCGCGACGCAGAAGAAGCTCATGAAGGCCGTGCGCGAGGTCGTCGCCCGTGAGGTCGACCTGAAGTCGGCCGGGGGCGAGGACGGGACCGAGCGCATCACCGCCACCGCTCCCTTCCGCACCCTGGCCACCGAACTGGTCGGCGAGCTCCGCCCGCTGGCGAAGAAGCTGCCGCCCGGTATGGAACTGCCGACGGAGAAGGATCTGAAGGACGCCCCGGACGCCAAGGTGAGGGCGGACATCACACTGAAGAACGGGGAGCTGAAGGAGGTCCGCCTCGACCTCGCCAAGCTCGCCGAGAACACCAAGGTCAAAAAGCTCGGCCTGGTCATACGGATGACCGGCGGCATCAAGCCGACCGTCCCGGCCGGCGCCACCGAGCTGGACGTCAAGGAGCTGATGGAGGGAATGTTCGCCGGGATCGGCGCGGGAGACCTGGCCGGCGCCGCCGACGGCGAGTGACCGGAGGGCGCTTCCCCAAGGACGGGCGGACCGGCCTCGGGGAAGCCGCGTAAGTGTGTGCGCGTGCGCTGTGGTCGGCTTCGCCTCGGAGGACGGACGCTGTGGCCGCCGTCGCGGTCCGGACGTCATCGGCCGGCCGCGCGGCCGGCCCGCGTCCGGCACCGGCGGCCTGCCGGACAGTGGATCATGACTACACCATTTGTTTTGCTTGCAGGGAGAACTTGATGCCGAGCATCACCGGTCCGCTCGTTCGGCGTGCCCGAAGATCGACGACAACTATTGTGGCCGTGGCTGTCGCGTTCAGCGCAGCGGCCGGGTGCGGCTCCATTGGCGACGACGCGAGGGAGAACCGCACAGCGGGCAGCCCGAAACGGCCGGCCGCCGGCGCCCCCGCGTCATCGGGCTCCGAGCCGAGCGGGGCCCGAGCCGCCAAGCTCATCGGCAAGGCGATCGACGTGACCCTCGATGAGGACTATCTCCGGTCGACCCGGCGGATGAGGACCGAGGGCACCACCGTCATACACAGCGCGGTGCGCGGTGACACGACGGAATGCGAGACACATGCCCGGAAGGGCGCCGCGAGCCTGGACTGGGTCCTCACGCCGTCGGCGCTCTACACACGAGGCAGCAAGGAAGCCATCATGCTGTCGCCCGAAGCCAAGAAGGACCCGGTACACGCGGAGGTGGTGGCTGACCGGTGGGTGAAACGTAACACCGGCATCTACGAGGTCATGCGTGACATGTGTGCGTCGAAGACCCGGCGGAGCTGGCTGGAGGAGCGACTGCCTTCCCTGGACGAGCTCGGAGAGATGACCCCGACGCTGCGGCCGGCGACGGTGCGGGGACAGCCCATGACCAGGATCACGTACAAGCGGCAGGGAGGACCCGTGGAGTTCCACATCGCTGCCGAAGGCACCCCGTTCCTCCTGCGGGTCACCAATCCGGCCAAGGACCTCGATGAGTCGTTCAGCGACTTCGGCAAGCGCTTCAAGGTGGCCGCTCCGCCGGGAGCGGTCACTGACTACGAGATGGCGGAAGAGGTTCTCGCGGCTCAGTGACCCGACGGCGCATGCCGGTTTCCGCCCCCGCCCCAGCTGGTCGGTCGCCCATGGTGGCCTCAGAGTTCGGTCAGCCAGTCGTGGGTGGCGAGTGCCGTCGTCCGGGCGTGTTCCTCCAGTACGGTGAAGTGGTCGCCCGGCACGGTGACTTCGGCGTGTGCCAGGGCCCAGGGCGGGGCGGGTTCCGCGCCGGGCAGCGGGTCCCGAGCCCGTAGGTACAGGGTCGGGGCGGCGAGCCGCGCGGGCTTCCAGTCGGCGAAGAGTTCGAAGTAGCCGGCCATGGCGGTGAGCCGGTGGGGGTCGGCCGAAGAGGACCTCGCGGCTCGTCGCAGCATGTCCGACGTCATCGCGGAGAGCGACTGCCCGACGTCGTCCGCATCGTGTGGATAGGTGTCCACCAGTACGAGGGCGGCCGGGGCGGCGCCGTCGGCCTCCAGCCGCTCGGCCACGGCCTGGGCCACCCAGCCACCGGCCGACCGGCCGAGCAGCACCGGCCGGGCCTGCCCCGCGACGGCGCGGACCGCCGCGACGTGGGCGGTGACCAGGGCGTCCAGCGCGGCCGGCAGCGCCTCGCCGGGCCCGAAGCCCGGGTGCCGCACCGCCGAGACCGGGCGGAACCCCTGGAGCACGGCGCCGAGTTGCCCGTACTCGTGGGGACCGGAGAGCGCGCTGAGGGACGGGAAGCAGATCAGCGGGGCACCCGCGCCGCCCGATGTGAGGGTGACGGGTTCGAGCGCCGCACGGGCGGCCGCGGCGACGTCGAAGACCGGTCGCAGGCGTGCCGCGATGGTGAGCAGCGCCATGCTGTCCCAGGTGCGGCCCCGGAGACAGGCGCTGCGGAAGAGCGCGCTCAGCGAATCCGGCGCGTTCCCGGCGTCCGGTACGTCTCCCGCGCGTGTCGCGGCTTCCTGGTCGCCGGGTGGACTGTCGGAAACGCCGTCCCTTGCGTACCGCTCCGCCAGTTCGACGGCGACCGCCTGTGCCGTGGGGAAGTCGAACAGCAACGTGGACGGGAGTGTCAGCCCCGTCGACCGCGAGAGCTGGTTGCGCAGTTCCACCGCGGCCAGGGAGTCGAGTCCCAGGTCCGCCAACCGGTCGCTCGCGTCGATCGCGCCAGCCCCCTCGGGGTGGCCGAGGACGGCGGCTGCCTGCGACCGCACCTCGGTGAGCAGCAGCTCTGTCCGCTCGCTCGGGGAAGCGGCCGCCCATCGCCCGGCGAACCCGACTTTCACGGCGCCCGGCACGGGTGTCCGGTGGCCGCCCGTATCCGGCGGGGCATCGCCGAAGGCGGCCCGGGTGATGCGGGCGGCGACCACTTCGGGGTCGTCACCGGCCACGGCGGCGTCGAAGAGGGCCAGGCCCTCCTCCCGGCCGAGCGGGACGAATCCGGAGCGGGCCATCCTGTGCAGATCCACTTCGGTGAGGTGCGCCGTCATGCCGTCACTCTGCTGCCACGGCCCCCAGGCGATGGAGGTACCGGGCAGGCCAAGTCCTCTCCGGTGCCGCGCGAGCGCGTCCAGGACGTGGTTGGCCGCCGCGTAGTTGGCCTGTCCCGCGGAGCCGAAGACACCCGCCACGGAGGAGAACAGCGCGAACATCGCCAGGTCGTGCCCCTGGGTCAGCTCGTGGAGAGCGAGGGCCGTGGCGGCCTTGGGCCTCAGTACGCGTTCCAGGCGGTCGGGGGTGAGCGTGGCAACGATGCCGTCGTCCAGCACGGCCGCGCTGTGGACGACACCGGTCAGCGGATGGGCCGCCGGTACGGAGCCGAGCAGGGCGGCGAGCTGCGCCCGGTCCGTGAGGTCGCACGCCCGCACCCTCACTTCGGCCCCGGTCGCGGTGAGTTCGGCGACGAGTTCCTCCACGCCCGGCGCCCGCGGTCCGCGTCGGCCTGCGAGAAGCAGATGCCGTACGCCATGGGCGGTGACCAGGTGCCGAGCGACCAGCATGCCGAGCGAACCGGTGCCGCCGGTGACCAGTACGGTGCCCTCGGGATCGAGTCGCCGCCGCGGATGTTCCTCGCGGTGGTCCAGGCGTACCAGCTCGGGTACGAACGCTTTCCCGTTCCGTACGGCCGTCTCCGGTGCCGGTGCGGCCAGGAGGGTGGGCAGGAGCTGCCAGGAGTCGGGGTGATCGTCCACGTCGAGCAGGGCCAGACGGCCCGGATGCTCGCGGAGGGCCGAGCGGACCAGACCCCACACCGCGGCGCCGTCGACCGAGGAGCCGACCGCGTCGCCGTCGACCGGGGAGACGGCGCCGGAGGTGACGAGGACGAGGCAGGAGTTGGCCGGCCGTGGCTCGGCGAGCCAGTCCTGGATGAGCCGCAGGGCCCGGCTCGCCGTCTCCAGCATCTGTGCCGCCGGGTCCAGCGCGCCGAGCGGCGTCTGCGACGGCGACGGCGACGGACATGAGGCGACGATGACAGCCGGTGAACCGTCGCCGGCCGATGCCGGATCGGGGTGGACCGGAACGCCGGAGCCGCGGGGAGCGAGGACATCGACCAGTCGTGTGCCGACCGATCCCAGTACGCCCCATGAGGGCACGGTCGCGGATACGGGCGGCTGGGGCAGGGGCACCCAGTCCATCCGGTGGAGAAGCCCGGTGTCCGGGTCCGCCGTACTCCGCCCGGTTTCCGGTAGCGGCCGCAGCGTCAGCGCACGCACCGTCGCCACCAGAGCCTCTCCCCCGTCGGTCAGCTCCACCCGGGCCCGGCCGTTCGGCCCGGGAGAGATCCGCACCCGCAGCCGTTGCCCGCCGACGGGGGCCGCGTGCAGCGTCACTCCTTCGAAGGCGAACGGCAGGCACACCCCGTTGCCGCCGGTCCCGCCCGCCCCGGCACCATCCGGCAAGCGGCCGTCGAGAGCGAGGACGTGCAGGGCCGCGTCCAGCAGCGCGGGGTGCAGCAGGAAGTCCGAACCACTTTCCCGTGTGAGCGGGACCTGCGCGCCTTCGGTCAACGCGCCGTCGGGCAGTGCGACTTCGGCGTAAAGCTCCTCCCCGTGCCGCCAGGCGCCACGCAGGCCCCGGAAGCAGGGGCCGTAGTCCAACCCGGTCCCGGCCAACGCCTCGTACGGGTCACTGACCGCCCCGTCGGCGTGCAGCGGGACGGCGCCCGACGGCGGCCAGGCACCGGTGCCGACCGCGGCGCGGTGCTCCGACTGCTGTTCCGGTACGAGTGTCCCGGAGGCGTGCAGGCTCCAGGGATGGTGGTCGTCCGACGTATGCGGCCGGCCGTGGAAGAGGATGGTTCGGCGTCCCGCGGCGTCCGGGCCCGACACCGTCACCTGGAGGTCGACGGTGCCGTCCGGGGGCAGCACCAGCGGCGTGGTCAGGGTGAGTTCGTCCAGGCCGGGCGTGCCGACCGACGCGCCGGCATGCAAGGCCATCTCCACGAAGGCCGTTCCCGGCAGCAGCACCGCCCCTGCCACCGTGTGGTCGGCCAGCCAGGGGTGGTCATGCGTGGAGAGCGGCCCGGCCAGCAGCAGCCCGCCGTCGGCCGTGGCGGTGCGGTGGGTCAGGAACGGATGGGCCGGCTTGTCGGGTGCGGGCGCGGGCCGGTGCCGTACTGAGGCGTCGAGCCAGTACCGGCGGCGCTCGAAGGCGTACGTGGGCAGGGGGACGCGCCGAGGGTGGTGACCGGCGAAGACGGCTTTCCAGTCGACGGGCACCCCATGGCTGTGCAGGGCCGCCACGGTCTCGGTCAGTGCGTCCGCTTCCGGCCGGGCTCTGCGCAGTGTCGGCAGGATCAGCGTCGCCGGAGGCCGCTCGGGCTCGGGGTTGGACTCGGTTCCAGGCCGGAGTCCGGCGAGGCAATCCCGTACCAGGCCGGACAGCACCCCGTCAGGACCCACCTCTACGAAGTGCGCCGCGCCACGGTCCCGCAGGTGGGTCACCGTATCGGCGAAGAGGACCGGGCGGCGGACGTGTTCCACCCAGAACTCCGGTGAGCACAGCTCCTCCTCGGTGGCCGCTCGTCCCGAAACGGCGGTGACCAGGGGAAGCCGCGGCGCGGCGAAGGCCAGGGGGCGCACCGCCTCCGCGAAGTCGGCCAGCATGGATTCCATCCGTACGGAGTGGAAGGCGTGGCTCACCCGCAGAGGTGTCGCGGACCGGCCCTGCTCACGGAATTCCGTGACGATCTGCGACACGGCCGCCTCGTCCCCGGAGACGACCACCGAGGAGGGCCCGTTGACGGCGGCGATCTCCACGGCGTGCCTCTTCCCGGCGAAATCCGTCCCGGTGAAGTCCGTCCCGGCGAAATCCGTGCGGGCGAGGTGGCTCATCACGTCCTGCTCACTCGCGTCCAGGGATGCCATCGCACCGCCCGGAGGCAGCGCGTCCATGAGCCGGCCCCGGGCCGCGACCAGCGCGCAGGCGTCCTTGAGGGACAGCACTCCGGCGACGTGCGCCGCGGTCACCTCGCCGAGCGAGTGCCCGGCCACCAGATCGGGGCGCACACCCCACTCCGCCAACAGCCGGAACAGGGCCGTCTCCAGGGCGAAGAGCGCGGGCTGCGCGAACCGGGCCGTCGCGAGGAGCGCGCCCGTCTCCGTGCCGGGAGCGGCGAACACGACGTCCCGCAGGGGCACCGGCAGCCAAGGATCGAGCAGGGAGCACGTCTCGTCGAAGGACCGGGCGAAGCCCGGGTACAGCTCCCGTGACGCGTACAACTCCCGTCCCGTTCCGAGGTGTTGGCTGCCCTGGCCGGTGAAGAGAAAGGCCAGTGGGCCTCGGCTGCGGGACGTGCCCGTCCGCACTCCGGGTGGGCTTGCCCCTTCGGCCACCCCCTGGAGGGAGGTCAGCAGTTGGTCGCGGTCGCGGGCCACCACCACGGCCCGGTGCTCGAAGGCGGTCCGGGTGGTGGCGAGCGCGTACCCGATGTCCAGTGGGGTGGCGTCCGGGTCGGCGGCCACCCGCGCGTACAGCCGCCGTGCCTGGGCCCGCAGCTCGGACATGCTCCTCGCCGACACGGGGACGGCGAAGGGCGCCGCTACCGTCACGGGGATCGACAAGGGTGCGTCCGCGTCCGCCGGTGCCTCCTCGATCACCACATGGGCGTTGGTCCCGCTGATGCCGAAGGAGGACACTCCGGCCCGGCGCGGGCGGTCCGTCCTCGGCCACGGCACCGAACGGGTCAGGAGCGCCACCCGCCCCGACGACCAGTCGACCCGGTCGGTCGGTACGTCGGCGTGCAGCGTGCGCGGCAGCAGACCGTGCGCCATGGCCTGCACCGTCTTGATCACTCCCGCCACTCCCGCGGCGGCCTGGGTGTGACCGATGTTCGACTTCACCGAGCCCAGCCGGAGCGGACGTTCCCGCGGCTCGCGCCCGTACGTCGCCAGGAACGCCTCTGCCTCGATGACGTCACCGAGCCGGGTGCCGGTGCCGTGCGCCTCCACCGCGTCGATGTCTGCGGGCGTCAGCCGCGCCTGCGCGAGGGCCTGCCGGATCACCCGCTGCTGCGCCGGTCCGTGGGGTGCCGTCAGTCCGTTGCTCGCTCCGTCCTGGTTGACCGCCGAGCCGCGCACCACGGCCAGCACGGGAAGCCCGGCGCGGCGCGCCCCGGACAGCCGGGTCAGCAGCAGCATGCCGGCGCCCTCGGCCCACCCGGTGCCGTCGGCGTCGGCCCCGAACGCCTTGCAGCGGCCGTCCGGGGCCAGCGCCCGCTGCCGGCTGAACTCCACGAACGACGACGGTCCGGACATCACCGTGACACCGCCGGCCAGCGCGAACGAGCACTCCCCGCGGTCCAGCGCCTGGGCCGCCAGGTGCAGGGCCACCAGGGACGACGAGCATGCCGTGTCCACGGTGAGAGCCGGCCCCTCCAGACCGAGGGTGTAGGCGATACGGCCCGAGGCGACGCTGCCCGCGTTGCCCAGGCTGAGGTAGCCCTCGATGTGCTCGGGCGTCTCGGCGAGACGGTTCGCGTAGTCGCTGTACATCATCCCGACGTACACCCCGGTCGACGAGCCGCGCAGGGCGCGGGGTACGAGCCCGGCGTGCTCGAAGGCCTCCCAGGCCACTTCGAGCAGCAGCCGGTGCTGCGGGTCCATGGCGACGGCCTCGCGGGGCGATATGCCGAAGAAGCCGGGATCGAAGCGGTCGACGCCGGCGAGGAAACCGCCCTCACGCACGTACGTCCGGCCGGGCCGCCCGGGGTCCGGGTCGTACAGGGCCCGCGTGTCCCAGCCGCGGTCGGTGGGGAACGGGCCGATGGCGTCCCTTCCCTCGGCCACCAGCTTCCACAGCTCTTCGGGGGAGGTCACGCCTCCGGGGTAGCGGCAGGCCATCCCTACGATCACCACGGGGTCGTCGTCCGGCCGGGCCGCGCCCACGCCCACGCCCGAGTGCGCGGTGCCGGTGGCGCGCTGAGCGGCGGCGCCGCGCGAGCGGAGGTGGGCGGCCAGCGCCGCGGCCGTGGGGAAGTCGAAGGCGACGGCCTCGGAGAGGGGAAGACCGGTGGCCGTCGACAGGCGCTCCCTGAGTGCCGTTGCCGTCAGCGAGTCCATGCCCAGGTCCCGGAGGGCGGTCTCGGGCTCCACCTCCTCCACCGCACAGCCGACCAGAGCCGCCGTCTCGCTGCGCACCAGGGCCAGCAGGTCATCCGTGGGGCCGGTCTCCGTCCCGGCACGCAGCGCCCGCGCGCTCAGGCCCGCCAGGGCGTACCGCTGGACCTTCCCGGAGGCGGTACGGGGGATGTGGTCCACCTCGTACAGATCGGCGGGCACCTTGTGGGCGGACAGTTCCGCGCGACACGCGGTCAGCAGAGCGCCTGCGTCCAGAGCGCCTCCATCCAGAGCACCACCGTCGGCCTCGGGAACCACGTAACCGACCGGCACCTCGCCGAAGACGGGGTGCGGGCGTCCGCCCACGGCGGCGTCCGCGACGCCCGGCAGCCGCCGCAGCACCGCCTCCACCTCCGAGGGATGGATGTTCGTACCGCCCCGGATGATCAGGTCGCTCGCCCGGCCGGTGATCACGAGCTCGCCGGACTGCTCGATCCGCGCCAGGTCGCCGGTACGGAACCAGCCGTCGCGCAGCACCTCGGCGGTGGCCTCCGGCGCGCCGTGATAGCCGGCCATGACACCGGGCCCGCTCACCCACAACTCGCCCTCACCGGCGTCCTGTCCGTCCACGCCGCCACCGACCCGGATGCGGGTGCCCGGCAGCGCACGGCCGCAGGACTCGCCCGCCGACGCCTCGCCGGGTGCCGTCATGGTGACCGGGCCGGCCTCGGTGCTGCCGTAGTGCTCCAGGTAGGGGACGCGGCAGACCGCCTCGAAGGACCTGCGGAACTCGGGTCCGGCGGAGGCGCCCCCGCTGACGCAGCCGCGCAGCGCGGGTGCGCCGAGAGCGCTGTCGCCGCGCTCGCCGTCCCTCCCCTGTACGTCGTCGAGGCCCCGTACGTCGCCGAGGCCCCGCATCTCGTCGAGCAAGGCCGAGTACGTGGTCGGTACCCCGCCGAGGAGTGTGCAGGGAGCGTCCTCGCGGCGCAGTTCACCGAGGACCTCCCGTACCGAGAACCGGGGCAGCAGCATGGCGCTCGCCCCGGTCACGGTCACCCCGAGGACGCAGACCACCTGGCTCATGGCGTGGTGCAGCGGCAGCGGCCACAGCAGCCGGTCCCGTTCCGACAGGCCGAGCACACCGACGAGGCCCGTCTCGACGGGCGCCAGGCGGTTGCGCTGCGTGGACAGCACGCCCTTGGGGGCACCGGAGGAGCCGGAGGTGTACAGCATCCACGCCACCTCATCCAGCCCCAGATCGTCCCGGGCGGGCGTCACCGCCTCCTTGCCCGCCAGATCCTCGTACCGCAGGACGCCGCCCCGCGCACCGCCGCCCTCGGCCACCACCAGAGTCAGCCCGGGGCGGGAGCGCAGCCCCGGCTGACGGTTCAGCCGTGCCTCATCGGTGACGAGCACACGCGCACCGCAGTCGTCCAAGAGACGGTCGAGTTCCGCTTCCGGGACACCTGGGTCCAGCGGTACGCCCACCGCGCTCGCCCGGACCGCGGCCAGCAGGCTCTCGACCGCCTCGACGCGGTTGCCGAGCAGGACGGCGACCCGCTCGCCCCGCGCGAGGCCGAGCCCGGCCAGGTGACCGGCCAGCCGTCCGGTCCGCCGCTCCAGGTCCCGGTAGGTCCTGCGCACTCGGC
This sequence comes from Streptomyces sp. NPDC003032, assembly GCF_053591415.1. Taxonomy (NCBI): domain Bacteria; kingdom Bacillati; phylum Actinomycetota; class Actinomycetes; order Kitasatosporales; family Streptomycetaceae; genus Streptomyces; species Streptomyces sp. NPDC003032. The sequence continues at coordinate 184,847 of NZ_JBSFTT010000015.1, forward strand.
GGTCCTGGAAGGCGACCTTCTCCCCACGGCGCGAGACATGGTCCCGAAGGATCTCCGCGATCGGCCTGATGACGTCCTCGCCTGTACTCACTGGATCGAACTCTTCTCTCTCTACGCCTCGTTGAGGGCGGTGGCGCGGCGCGCGGTACGTCCAGTATCAACAACCTGTCCCCGCGGCCTTCAGCCGCCACCGGCACTGATCTCGGCGCCGACCGCGGCCAGTGCCGTGGTGACGGGCTGGAAGAATGTCTCGCCGCCCGCGGTGCAGTCGCCGCTGCCGCCCGAAGTGAGGCCGATCGCGCTCCCGTCGCGGGTGAACAGCGAACCCCCGCTGTCTCCCGGTTCGGCACAGACATCGGTCTGGATGAGCCCGGTGACCGTGCCCTCCGGGTAGTTCACTGTGGCGTCGAGCCCGGTGACGACTCCGTCCCGGAGCCCAGTGGTACTGCCCATGCGGGACACTTCAAGGCCGACCGCCGCGTCGGCGGCGCGAACGATCTGTGTGGCCTGGCCGTTGCCCGTATCGACCTCGCCCGGCGCGGCCACTGCCGGATCGTCGTACGCCACCAGCGCGAAGTCACCGTCTCCCGGGAACGTCGCCGCCTGGACGGTACCGATCGGCGCGCCGTTCGGGTCCTGCGACCACTGCTGGGCGGCGACCCCGCAGTGCCCCGCGGTGAGGAATCCGGGGCGCCCGTCCTGGGCCGTCACATTGAACCCGAGCGAACAGCGCGCGCCGCCCCCGAAGATCGCGTCACCGCCCGAGGCGAAGAGCTTGAACTCCCCCGCGGACTTCTGGATCCGGGCCATTCCCGTGCCGAGCGACGCGACGGCCGCCTCCAGCCTGTCCCATCGTTTCCCGGTGACCGTGCGGTCGGCCGTGACCAGGATCTGATTGGTCCTCGGGTCCGTGGCCCACGCGGTTCCGGACATGTCGGCCCGATGGGACAGCGTCCGCGCGGCGGTCCCCAGTGCGCCCGCACTGTTACGGACGCTGCGCGCCACCGCCCCGGCCTTCTTCACCCGCACGTTCACGTTCTTGTCGTTGCCCACGACGTTGACGACGAGCTGCTGTTCGTCCTCGTCGTAGAACGCTCCGCCGTAGGCATCGCCGAGCTGCGCGGCCAGCCGCTCGGCGACCCTCGTCGCCGATGCCGCGCCGACCTGTCGGGCCTCGGGCCCCGACCCGGGCTGCGCCCCGGACCGCCCGGACTGCGCGGCACCGGCATGCTGCAACAGGACACCCGCTGTGGCTATGCCCATCGCCGCGGCTCCGGCCAGAACGGCCTTCCGCTTGGGGATTCGTTTGTGCCTCAACTCGTCGCCTCCTGTGGGATACCGAGTTCGATCACCGGCTGGGCCGGGAACACGTTCGGCTCCTGGATACGGACGGGACGAGAGTTGTGTTCAGCCGGCACTCGCCTTACCAGATGTTGATGGCGGCGGCAACGGCAGGCGTGGGTGCGGTTGTGCATGCCTCGGGGACGGCGGATTCTGTAGGGAATGAACGGGGCTGGTGTGGCGTCATGACTGCATGGAACGCGGAGCGGAGTGCTGACTTTCGTGGTCCCCTCGACATCGCCAGGGCGGCCACCGCGGTCGTCGACGCGCAGGACATGGTCATCGGGTGGAGCCCCGGGGCGGAGCGGCTCCTCGGGTATCAGCCGCGGGAGATCGTCGGCCGCCCCCTCGCCACGTTTCTGTTGTCACCCGGTCCCGGCCCCGGTCCGGAGCGCTCTGCTCCTCCGCTCTCTCCTGAGTTCCGGGGGAACGAGATCCGTGTCGCCCGGCACCGGGACGGGCGTGAGCTGGTCGTCGCCACCGCGGTGTGTCCCCTGGCCGGCGCCGGGCCCGGGGCCGGGGCCGCGGCGCGCGTCCTCGTCGCCACGGAGCTGCGGGACCTGCGGCTGTGGGAGTCCCGGCTGGCCCTGTTGCACGGACTGGCCACCCAGTCACCCGTCGGCCTCGCCATCTACGACACCGACCTGCGCCTGATCTGGTGCAACGCGGCGTACGAAGGGGAGATGGGACGCCCGTTCGCCGAGTTCCGCGGCTCTCGGGCCGACGAGCTGTACTCCGAGGGAAGATTCGTGAGCAAAGGGCACCCGCCCACTCTCGACGCGGTCATGCGTCACGTACTGGATACCGGAGAACCCTTCCTCGACCTGCACTTTCAAGGTCGGCCTCCCACCGACCCGGAGACCGACCACCTCTGGTCCTGTGCCTACTACCGGCTCCAGGACGCCGTCGGACACGTGTTCGGGGTGTGCGAGGACGCGTTCGACATCTCCGATCGCCACAAGGCCCAGCGACGGCTGGCCCTGCTCGTCGAGGCGGGCCGCGGGATCGGGACCGCCCTCGATGTGACGGCCACCGCCGAGAAGATCACCGAGGTGGCGGTACCGGAGTTCGCCACCACGGTGACGGTCGACCTCGCGAGGGCGGTGCTGGAAGGCGAGGTGCCTGCCACCAGCGGCTCGGCGGCGATGTCTCTGGTACGGGTCGCCCGATGCTCGGCGGAGGAGGGCGGGGACGCCGACCGGAAGAAGCCGGAGCAGCAGCCTCCGCCCGTGAGGTACCCGCCCGGTTCGCCGCAGGATCGCAGCCTCTCCTCGGGCGGCCTCGTGTTCGACGACATGGCGCTGGTCGTGCCGTTGCGGGCCGGGAACAGCATCCTGGGGCTCGTCACCTTCATGCGCGACATCGGTTCGGCCACCTTCGACAGCGGTGAGGTGGCGCTGGCCGACGAGTTGGTCGCCCGTACGGCCGTGTCCATCGACAACGCCCGCCGGTTCACCCGTGAGCGCACCGCCTCCCTCGCCCTCCAACGCCAGTTGCTGCCGCGCCAGGTGCCGGAGCAGTCAGCGGTCGACCTGGCCTACCGCTATCTGCCCACGGACGATGTGACAGGGGTCGGCGGTGACTGGTTCGACGTCATCCCGCTGTCCGGGACCCGGGTCGGCCTCGTGGTCGGGGACGTGGTCGGCCACGGTCTGCAGGCGGCCGCCACCATGGGGCGGCTGCGTACGACCGTACGCGCGTTCGCCCAGATGGACATGGATCCCGTCGAGCTGCTGTCGCGGCTCGACGATCTGGTGGCGCAGTCGGCGGACGAGCAGTGGGGCGAGCCGGGGACGTCCGGCGGCGCCTACGCCGACGTGACCACCGGGGCGACCTGTCTCTACGCGGTCTACGACCCGGTCTCGCGGCGCTGCGTCATGGCCAGAGCCGGGCACCTGCCGCCCGCGGTCGTCGACCCGGACGGCCGGCTGTCCTTCCCGGAGCTGCCCGCCGGCCCGCCCCTGGGCCTCGGCGGCCTGCCGTTCGAGTCCCTGGAGATCGAGCTGCCGGTGGGCAGCCTGCTGGCTCTCTTCACCGACGGCCTGGTAGAGGCACGCGACCGCGACATCGATCACGGACTCGACGCCCTGGGACGGGTACTCAGCGACCAGCACGCCTCGCTCGAAGAACTGTGCGACCGCGCCGTGGCGGAACTTCTGCCGGACGGCTCGACGGCCGACGACACGGCCCTGCTGCTCGTCCGTACGCGCGAACTCGACACCGCGCAGGTCACCGAGTGGGAGCTGCCCGCGGAACCGGTCGCTCCCGGCCGCGCCCGGGACCTGACCACCCAACAGCTGCACCACTGGGGCCTCGGGGAGCTGTCCTTCGCGACCGAACTCGTCGTCAGCGAGCTGGTGACCAACGCGGTCAGATACGCCGAAGGGCCGATCCAAGTACGCCTCATCCGTGACCGCACCCTCCTGTGCGAAGTCGCCGACAGGGGCCACACCTCACCCCACCTGCGCCACAGCGGCGAGGACGACGAAGGCGGGCGGGGCCTGTTCATCGTCGCGCAACTCGTGCAGAGGTGGGGGACGCGCTATACCCACTCCGGCAAAACCATCTGGACCGAGCAGGCCTTTCCCCAGGTTCCTTGAGGTCAGGAGTCCTTGCCGCGTCCCGAGAGGGCGTCCCTGACGCGGTCCACCATGCCCGCGCCGGGAGCCAGCAGCTTGTTGCCCGGCGGGGTGTCGGGGGCCGAGGGGTGCGGGCGGGTCGGCGCCGTCTTCTTCGCCCGGCGGACCTTGTCACCCAGCTCCGACAGGGTGTCGCCGGTGGCGGCCTCCCGTAGCCGGGGGAAGAGGTTGCTCTCCTCGTCGCGGATGTGCGAGCGGATCTCCGTCATCAACTCGCCCATGAGCCGGTCGAACTCAGGATCGTCGGCTTCGACGCTCTCCAGGCCCTTCATGGTCTGTTCGGCCTCGGCGTGGTCCTTGAGCTCCTTGTCGGCGGTGGCGTCACCGCCGGGCACCAGTTCGCGCACGGCCGGGTAGAGGTACTCCTCCTCGGCGACCGAGTGCCGCACCAGCTCGATGACGGCCTGTTCGGCGTAGACCTTGCGCTGCTTGTCGCCCGGGGGCAACGCCTCGATCTTCCCGAAGAGCTCCTCGACCTCCCGGTGGTCGGTGGTCAGTTCCGCGATGACGTCTCCGCCGTGACCCATGATGTGTCCTGCCCCTTCCATGGTCCGGTTCGGTCCTGTCCGGTCCTGTCCGGTCCGGTCCGATGCGCCTCTCGTGCCAAGTGCCATGACCGTGTATCCCTGGCCGCTCACGCGCAAACGGGACGCCTCGGCATTCGGCGCAACATGCCAGGGGACTTCTCTTGACGCGGCGGGGTGAAGGGACCGCGCCACCCGAGGTATGACGTCGATTCACGGGAAGGTGGACCGCATGCGTGCTCTCGTGATCAATTGCACCCTCAAACCGTCTCCGCGGCCGTCGAACACCGAGGCCTTGGCCGACACGGTCGTCGCGGCACTGAAAGGCCACGGTGTCGAGGTGGACACCGTGCGCGCCGTCGACCTGGACCTGAAGCCGGGCGTACAGACCGACATGGGCGAAGGCGACGACTGGCCGCAGGTCCACGACAAGGTTCTGTCGGCCCAGATCCTGGTGATCGCCTCGCCGACCTGGCTGGGCCGCCCGTCCTCGGTCGCTCAGCGCGTGCTGGAGCGGATGGACGCCATGCTCAGCGAGACCGACGATCAGAAGCGCCCCGTCGCCTACAACCGCGTGGCCGGTGTGATCGTGACCGGCAACGAGGACGGCGCCCACCATGTCATCAGCGAGATCAACGGCGCGCTCGGCGACATCGGGTTCACCGTTCCCGGGCAGGCGTGGACGTACTGGCATCTCGGCCCGGGCCCCGGGCCCGACTACCTCGACGACAGCCGGGGCCACGAATGGTCGACCTCGACCGGCCGGGCGATGGCCTCCAATCTCGTCCACACGGCGCGTGCGCTGGCCCAGTCGCCACTGCCGGCCCCGCCTTCCTGAACACCGATCTTTTCCGTCTCCCGAGAACTCCTTCCTGAGCGGGCCGCTCCACAGGTTGCGGCCTGTGGACCGGCCCCCTCAGGCCTGGCCGTGGGCCAACAGAGCCGCGTGGGGCAGCGCGATCGCGCCGTCCGCGTCGGCGAACTCCGCGCACAGCGACTCGAAGCGGTCCTTGATCTCCGCGATGACCGCCGGAGGCTGACTCGTCACGATCCGGCCGATCGTCGCCACTCCGGCGGCCGGCCCGCTCCACCACTCCTCGGGAGTGGTCCGATGGTCCCAGGCGAGGGCGGCGCAGCCGGCATTCCTCAAGCCCGCCCGGCCCAGCAACGCGGCGAGGCCCTCCTCATCGCGCGGGAAGTCCTCCTCGGGATCGAGAGCCGGCAGGTCAGCGGGGCGGGTCACGCCCGCCGCCTGGACGGCCCTGCCCAGCACGGCCTGCCCGGGGGCGGAGGGCGCCGCCCAGATGGTGACGGCTGTCCGCCCGCCCGGACGCGTCACCCGCCGAAGCTCCGTGAGGGCCTTTCGGGGCTGTCCGACGTGGTTGAGGACGAAGTTGGCGACCACGGCGTCGAACTCGTCGTCGGCGAACGGGAGATGAGGCAGGGCGGCCGACCGCACGTCGGCTTCCGGGGCCGTCCGTGCCGCTCGGGCCAGCATGCCTGGTTCGGCGTCCACCGCGGTCACCTTCGCTCCGCGTTCACACGCGCCGGCGGCAGCGGTGCCCGTGCCCGTCCCCACATCGAGGAGCCGTACTCCCTCGCGGACCTCGGCGGCGTCGAGGAGCCAGGGCACCGGATACGCGCAGAGTCCGGCGAAACCGCCGGCATAGGCGTCGGCCTGCCCCGCCCACGCCCGAAGCGTGACCTCCACCGAGCCGTCGTCGTACTAGATGTCGAGGAAGCGGACGTCTTTGGCGTTGCGCTGGATGAAGTGGCGGCGGGCTTCGACGTCCTCGCCCATCAGGACGGAGAACAGGTCGTCGGCGACGGCTGCGTCGTCGAGGGTGACCTCGCCAAGGACCCGGTGGTCGGGGTCCATGGTGGTCACGACGGTTTCCAGAATACCGAAGGCGCCTCCCGGCTTCGGGCGAGAAGACGCCTGTGCGCCGCTGTGACCCTCTTTCACCCTGCCAAACGATCCCCCTGCGCCACACTCATCAAAAGGCGCCGCAGAGGCGCATAGCGGCGTTCCTGGCGCGTTGCCGCGCGGAGTCGCAGACACTTTCCTCGGAGTGACTCTGCCGTCCGAGTGGGCAAAGACGAGGAGGTGAGCGTGTGACCGCCGCGGGTTCCGCGAGCAGTGGGGTGCCGGCGCCGCCGCCCGCTGAGATCAAGTACTCCGGTGAGTACAGCGTCAATCCGTTGGGCGAGGCGTCGTTCGGCGCGCTCTGTCTGCGGTTGCCCGCCGTACTGCGGCGGATCGCGCGCATGGCGTGGGCCGCCGACCGCGCGGCCGTCTTGCTGCTGCTGGGCTGCCAGGCCGTCACCGGTGTGTCCGCCGCCGTGCTGCTGACGGCGACCGCCCGCGCCATGCACCGGCTGCTGGGTGCGGGGTCCGTGTCCGGTCGTCTGCACGAGGCCCTGCCCGCCCTCCTCGTCGTCGCGGCGGCGGCCGGACTCGGGCGGCTGTGCACCGGGGTGGCCACCTACGCCGAGCGGCGCCTGACCCCGCCGGTCATCACCAAGGCCGACACGGGACTCGTCGAAGCCGTCTGCCGGGTCGAGGCCGCCGCCCATGCCGCGGAGGGCTTCGCCGACCGGCAGGAGGCCGCCGAGATGGGGGTGACCCGCACGCATGTGATGATCACCGACTCCCAGCGGTTCATGTCCGCGCTGATCAAGATGGTCACCGCGTGCGGGGTACTGTCCTGCCTCCACCCGCTGATGCTGCCCCTGCTGGTGCTCGCGGTCCTGCCGGCCGGCGTCGGTGCGGTCATGACGGCCCGTGTCGACTACGAGGTCCACTACGCCAACGTCAGCGACCGCAACGTCCGGCACATGACGCGCTGGTGGGCCACCACGCCCAAGTACGCCGACGAGGTCCGCGCCAACGGCATGACCTCCTACCTGCTGTTCTGGTACCGCTCCCTGTCCGAACGGATCGACCGGCGCACCCTGGCCGCCGCTCCCCGCAACCTGCGCATCGCGCTCACCAGCGCGCTCCTCGGCGGCGTCTTCCTCGCCGGTACCTGGGCGGGTCTCGCGTGGCTGGCGGTGACCGGCCGCGTCCCGCTCGCCATCGCCGCCACCGCCATCGTCGCCGTACAGACCGCGCTCGCCGCCCTCTCCCAGGTCGTCATCAACGGAGCCGCGGTCTTCCACACCAGTCTGTACCTCACCGACATGCAGACCTTCCTGGACGATGCCGCCGCACGCGCCCCCAAGCGCGGCGGACGGGAAGTCGCCGCGCCGGTCGAGGAGATCCGCCTCGACGAGGTGACCTACCGGTACCCCGGCAAGGACCGCCCGGCGGTCGACGGCGTCTCCCTGACCCTGCGGCGCGGAGAGGTGCTCGCCGTCGTCGGGGAGAACGGCTCCGGGAAGTCGACCCTCACGCGGCTGATCACCGGCATCTACCTGGCGGACAAGGGACGTGTCCTGTGGAACGGCATGGACCTCGCCTCGGTCGATCCGGATTCCGTGTGGAGCTGCACCGGCCTCGTCCCGCAGATCTTCGCCCAGTGGCCGCTGCGCGTCCGGGAGAACGTCACTCTCGGGCAGCCCCGTACCGTCGACGACGGACCTGTCTGGGACGCCGTCGACGCCGTCGGGATGCGCGACGCGGTGGAGGAACTGCCGGGCGGCCTCGACACGCTGCTCGCCCGTGAGGTGTGGGGCGGTGCCGAGCTGTCCGGCGGGCAGTGGCAGCGTCTGGCGTGCTCACGGGCGCTCTACCGTCGCCCGCCGCTGCTGATCCTGGACGAGCCGACTTCACAGATGGACGCCCGGGGCGAGCGCGACATCTTCACCCGGATCAAGAGCATCGCCGCGGACCGGATCACCATCGTGGTCACCCACCAGCTGGAGAACACGAGGGTGGCGGACCGCATCCTCGTCATGGAGCACGGGCGCATCACCGAGCAGGGCCGTTACGACGAACTCGCCCAGGGCGGCGGGCTCTTCGCGGAACTTCTCGCTCTGTCCAGGGACAGGTAGCCCGGTAGCCCGCCGCCCTGTCAGCGGCGGGTCCGGGTCTCCCCCGGCCTAGGACACCCCGTCGAGCGGCCGCAGGAAGCGGCGTTCATACCGCTTGACGCAGCGCGTGCGACGAGCCAGTTCGAACGCGTCCTGGCACTCCGGATCGGACACGCTGTCCGTGCGGTACTGCTCGTACGCGGCGAGACTGGGGAACGAGAAGAGGGCGTAGGCGATATCGCTGTCGCCCTCGCTCGGCAGGAAGTAGCCGTGGTGCGTCCCGCCGAAACGGTTGACGAGTCCGACCCAGCGGCGGCCGTACTCCTCGAAGTCCTCGAGCTTGTCGGTGTCGATCTCGTACTTCAGATGAATGGTGATCATGCCTACATGATGCCGTCGCGGCGCGGATCGGGCAGGTGGTGTGTCGCGAAGGGCCTGCTGGTGGTGAACTCCCGGAACTTCAGGGCCGCTTCCGACAGGTAGGTGTCGCGGTTCCACACCAGGGTGAGTACGCGGTGGCAGTCGGGCGCGTCCACATGCACCCAGGCGACCGGGACGCGCATGTGCGAACGGACCTGGCGGGACACCGCCGGGATGAGGCCGATGCCGAGGCCCGCGCTGATCATGTCCTGGCTGGCGGCCGGTTCGTCGCCCTCGCAGGTCAGCAGCGGGGTCAGCCCTTCGGACGCGAACAGGCGGTCCAAAAGGGCGCGTTGCCAGTGGCCGGTCCGCGTGGTGACGAAGGGCTCGTCGGCGATCTCCGGGATCGTCACGCGCTCCCGCCCGTCGAGCCAGTGCCCCAGCGGGACCGCGAGCAGCACCTCCTCCCGGCTCAGCTCGACCGATTCGAGGTTCGCCCCGGTCAACGGCTGTGACGCCACGCAGAAGTCGACCTCCCTGGCGCGCAGCCGGCGGTCCATGTCCTCCGCGTTCGACTGGAAGAGCCGCACGTCGGCGCGGGGGTATGCGGCCCGGAAGCTGGCCAGGAGCGGCGTGATCGTCAGGAGCGTCTCGGAGGCGACGCTGACCCTGCCGAGCCCCGTGTCGCGCCCCTCACGCACGGCCCTGCGGCCGTCGTCCAGCTCGCTCAGGGCGCGGTCGACATGGCGCAGGAAGATCGCTCCGTACTGGTTGAGCCGGATACGGCGGCCCTGCCGGTCGAAGAGCGTGGAGCCCAGATCGGCCTCCAGGCGCGCGATGGCACGGCTGAGCGAGGGCTGGGCGACCCGCAGCTCCTCGGCGGCGCGGCTGATGTGCTCGTAACGGGCCACGGCCTGGAAGTAGCGCAGCTGGAGAAGATCCATGGTCCACCTTCACTTATGCCTTCTGGGTCATCTGCACATGACGAAACCGGTCTTGGAACGCATAAGCGATTCTCCCTACGGTCGTTTCCAGCGGGGCCACCGGCCCCGGCCCCGACCGCCCGCCCGTCCCTCCCTCCCTCACCGAAGAAGGTCGCATCATGAGCGCTGCGGATCTGGCCCGACTCCAGTTCGCGGCCACGACCGGCATCCACTGGCTGTTCGTGATCCTCACCATGGGGCTCGTCCCTCTCGTGGCGATCATGCACACCCGGGCCGCGTACACCCGTGACCCCGTCAAGAGAGCCGTCCGGGAGCGCATGACCCGCTTCTGGGGGCAGCTGTACGTCATCAACTACGCGGTCGGCATCGTCACCGGCCTGGTCATGGAGTTCCAGTTCGGGCTCAGCTGGAGCGGCCTGAGCAAGTTCGCGGGCAACGTCTTCGGCGCCCCGCTGGCGCTCGAAACCCTCATCGCCTTCTTCGCGGAGTCCACCTTCCTCGGCATGTGGATCTTCGGCTGGGGTCGTCTGCGCAGAGGTGTGCACATCACGCTCATCTGGCTGGTGGCCCTGACCGCGTACGCCTCCGGGTACTGGATCATGGTCGCCAACGGCTTCATGCAGCACCCCGTCGGCTACGAAGTGCGCGACGGCGTCGCCTACTTGACCGACTTCGGGGCGCTGCTCACCAACTCCAGCGCCCTGGTCGCGCTCGGCCACATCGCGCTGGCCGCGCTGACGACGGGCGGGGTCTTCGTCGCCGGGATCAGCGCCTGGCACTTCGCCCGGGGCACCAAGGAGACCGAGCTGTTCCGCGGCTCCCTGCGCCTCGGGGTGTGGGTGAGCATGGTCGCCTCCTTCTTCGTCGTCGTCGTCGGCGAAATGCAGCGGCCGGTGATCGAGCGGACCCAGCCCATGAAGCACGCGGTCCTGGAGAACAGCGGCGTCGCCGAGGTGCAGGCCCAGCTCGTCAAGGAGCACGGACCGGGTAACTACGTGCCCTGGCAGGACGCGATCCGGATTTCGATGGACGTGATGACGATCATCGGCAACACGGTGTCCACCATCATGTTCATCGCCGTCATCCTGCTGTGGAAGGACTGGCTGATCCGTTGGCGTCCCCTCGCCTACGTCCTGGTGGCGACGGTGCCGTTCCCCTTCATCGCCGCCGCGGGCGGCTGGGTCGTCCGCGAGGTCGGGCGCCAGCCTTGGCTCATCCACGGTGAGTTGCAGGTCGAGGACGCGCTGTCGAACGTCAGCACCGCCTCCTTGGCCGTGTCCTGCACCGTGTTCATCGCCGTCTTCCTGGCGCTGGCGGTGACGAACTGGACCCTGATCACGAAATTCGCCCGCCGCGGCCCGGGGGCCACCCAACTCGGCACCACCGAGCCGCTCCCCGACGAGCTGCCCGACAGCGCCTATATGGAGAAGAGCGGAGTGAAATGAGTCTGGAGATCCTCTGGCTGGCCCTCCTGGGCCTGCTGCTCGCCGGGTACTTCGTGCTCGGCGGGTACGACTACGGCGTACAGATGCTGCACCCCTCGCTCGGCGGCCGGGAGCAAACCTCCCCCCTCGACGGACGGGAGCAGACCTCCCCCCTCGACGGCCGCGAGCAGAACGCCGCCCTCGACGCCATCGCGCCGTTCTTCCTCGGCAACGAGGTCTGGCTGGTCGCCTTCGCCGGCGTCATGTTCGGCGCCTTCCCGCACCTGGAAGGCACCCTCCTGTCGGGCCTGTACCCGCTGATCGTGGCGATCCTCGTCGGCCTGGTCCTCGGCAACGCCGCGATCCAGCTGCGGCGCCGCTCCCGCGGCGCCCTCGGCCGCCGGTGGTGGGGCGCCCTGATCGTGTTCGGCGGCGGGCTTCCCGCCGTGTGCTGGGGACTCGTCGTGGGGCTGCTGCTGCACGGCGTGCCCCGTCGGGCCGACGGGAGCTTCCACATCGGGTTCGGTGACGTCTTCACACCGTTCGTGCTGGCCTGCGGTGTCACCACCGCGCTGCTCTTCGCGGCGCACGGCGCGGCCTTCGTCGCCCTGCGGTCCGAGCCGGACCTTGCCGCGAGAGCAAGGGAGTTGGGCGCCGGGCTGGTGTGCGGGGCCGCCGCCGTGGGCTCCCTCGCGCTGCTCCTCACACTCTTCGGAGCGGGCGCCTCGATGACGAACCGCGCGACCGCGGCGATCATCACCGTCCTGTTCACGGCGGCGCTCGCGGGCGCCTGGTGGTGGCTCTCCCACGGGCACGACGTCCTCGCGTTCGTCGCCACCTGCTGTGCGACGGCGCTGCCCGTGCTGCTCGTGGGCGCCGGCCACTATCCGTATCTGCTGATCAGCTCGGCGGGCGAGGGCCTGGACATCGACCATGCCATGACGGACGGCGCCACCCTGAAGATCCTGAGCGCGTTCGGGGTCCTGGTGGTGCCGGTGATCCTCGCGTACCAGGCGTGGAGCTGGTGGGCCTTCCGGGGCCGGACGGGCCGCCGTCACCCCAGCTACTTCTGACGTCACCAGCTACTTCCGAGCCGCGTATGCGACTGAGCCGCGCACGCGACGAGAGAGGCCCCACCATGAAGCCCGTCGAACGCCGGCTCATGCGCGAACTTCCCGCACTGCGGCGCCACATGAGCATCTCCACGGCGCTGGCACTGCTCGGCGCCGGGCTCGTCGTCGCCCAGGCGGCCCTGCTGGCCACGGTCCTCGCGGACGGCTTCGCCGGGCGCGAGTTCCAAGCCGTGCCGCTGGTCACGCTGGGCACCGTGATGGCGCTGCGCGCGCTGCTGATCTGGGCCCGCGGAGTGCTCGCGCAGCGCGCCGCGGCCGATGCCAAGTGTGCGCTGCGGGACCGGATCACCGGCGGGCTGCGGCAGACCGGCCCCCTGCGGCTCGCGGCCCACCGCCACGGTGAGACGGCCACGCTGCTCAGCCGCGGCCTCGACGCCCTGGACCCGTACGTCGTCGGTTACCTGCCCACGATGACGGCCACCGCCGTGGTACCTCTCACCGTCGTCGCCTGGCTGGCGTGGACCGACTGGACCTCGGCGCTGATCATCGTCGTGACGCTGCCGCTGATCCCGGTGTTCGGCGCGCTGGTCGGCATGCACACCGCCAGGCGCACGGCCCGGCAGTGGACGCTGCTCGCGCGCCTCGGCGGTCACTTCCTGGACGTGGTGGCCGGGCTGCCGACGCTGCGCGCGTTCGGCCGGGAGCGGCATCAGGCCCAGGTCGTCGGCGAGATGGCGGACGCCCACCGGCGGGCCACCATGCGGACGCTGCGCGTGGCGTTCCTGTCCTCCTTCGTCCTGGAGACGGTCGCCACCCTCTCCGTGGCGCTGGTGGCCGTCCCGGTCGGGCTGCGGCTGCTCGGGGGCGATCTGGACCTGCGTACGGCCCTGACCGTGCTGTTCCTCGCCCCGGAGGCGTACCTGCCGCTGCGCGCCGCGGGCGCCGCCTTCCACGACGGCGCCGAGGGCATCGCGGTGGCCGAGCGGGTCTTCGCGCTCCTCGACGACGAGGAGGCGCCCGCCGTCGGCCACGCCCGCACCCCCGACGCCCGCGCGGCGTCCCTGTGCTTCGACGAGGTCACCGTCCAGTACCCGGGCCGCGCCGCGCCCGCCCTCCGGCAGGTCTCCCTCGCCGTGCGCCCCGGCGAACACGTGGCTCTGATCGGCCCGAGCGGGGCGGGCAAGTCGACGCTCCTGGCGCTGCTGCTCGGCTTCGTGGCCCCCGCGTCGGGCCGGGTCGCGGTCGGCGGCACCGACCTCGCGGACCTCGACCCCGACGAGTGGCGTGCCCAGGTGGCGTGGGTGCCGCAGCGCCCGCATCTGTTCGCGGCGTCCGTCGCGGACAACATCCGGCTCGGGCGCCCCGACGCGAGCGACGCCGAGGTGCGGGCGGCGGCGCGGGCGGCCTCGGCGGACCTCTTCGTCGCACAGTTGCCGCAGGCGTACGACACGGTGCTCGGTGAGCACGGCGCGGGGCTCTCCGCTGGGCAGCGCCAACGCGTCGCCCTGGCACGGGCGTTCCTCAAGGACGCGCCCGTGCTGCTCCTGGACGAACCGACCGCGCACCTGGACCCCGAGAGCGAGGCCGCGGTCACGCGCGCCACGGTCGACCTCATGCGCGGCCGGACCTCGGTCGTGGTCGCACACCGCACGAGTCTGCTGCCCCACGCCGACCGGATCGTCACGGTGCGTGCGGGCAGCCTCGCCCTCCCCCGAACCCCGCTCACGGAAGGGCTGGTGGCCTCGTGACCGCCCTCGCCAAGGCCCCCGCCCCGGCGCGCGAGCCGCGCGCCACCTTCCGCCTCCTGCGTCAGCTCCTGCCGTACTGGCGCAGACTGTTGCCCGCCGCGCTCGCATCGGCCGGCAGCGAACTCGCCGCCGCCGCGCTGATGGCCACCGCCGCCTGGCTGATCACCCGCGCCGCACAGCAGCCGCCGCTCGCCTCGGTGGCCCTGGCGATCGTCGCCGTGCGCGCGCTGGCCCTGGGGCGCGGAGCGCTGCGCTACGGCGATCGGCTCCTCGGCCACGACGGCGTGCTGCGGGCCGTCGCGGGCTTCCGCACCCGGGTGTACGAGGCTCTGGTGCCGCTCGCCCCGGCGGGCACGCCCGCTTTCCGCAGCGGCGATCTGCTGACCCGCCTCGTCGACGACGTGGACGCCGCCCAGGACCTGCTGCTGCGGGTCCTGCTCCCGGCCGCCGCCGCCTGGACGGTGGCCGTCGCCGCCACCGGGACGGCAGCCGTACTGCTGCCGCAGGCGGGCGTCCTGCTCGGGCTGCTCCTTGCCGTGGCGGGGCTCCTGGTGCCCGCCCTGGTGCTCGCGCTGTCCCGGCGCGCGGGCCGCGCGGAGAAGGCGGCGCGCGCCGAACTCACCGCCTTCACCCTGGACTTGACCCAGGGGGCGGCGGACCTCGCCGCGTACGGCGCCCGGGGCCGGGCCCACCGGCGGGTCTGCCGGGCCGCCGCCCGGATCGCCGCACTGGAGCGCCACAAGGCCCTGACCACCTCGCTGGCCTCGGCCGCGGTGCTGCTGCTCCAGGGCGGGGCGACGGTCGGCGTCACCTGGACGGCGCTGCGCGCGCACGCGGCCGGTGCGCTGCCCGCCGTACATCTCACCGTCCTCGCGGTCCTCGCCCTGGTCTCCTTCGAGGCCCTCACGTCGCTGCCCGCCGCCGCCCGGCGCCTCGCCGAAGTGCGGGCCTCCGCCCGTAGGCTGGCGGACCTCTTCGGCACACCGCCCCCCGTCGTCGACCCGCCCGCCCCGGTCCCGCTCCCCCGCGACGAGCCGCTCGGCGTCGACATCACCGGCCTGCGGGTGCGCCACCGCCCCGGCGGGCCTCCGGCACTGGACGGGGTGAGCCTGCGGCTGCCGCCCGGCCGCCGGGTCGTGCTCCTCGGCGCCAGCGGCTCCGGCAAGTCGACGCTGATCGCGGCGCTGATGCGGTTCGTCCCGTACGAATCCGGGAGCATTCGCGTCGGCGGCCGCGAACTGCGCGACATCGCGGGCGCCGACGCCCGCCGCGCGATCACCGGCATGACCCAGGACGCGCACGTCTTCCACACCACGATCCGCGCCAACCTCCTCCTGGCCCGCCCCGACGCCACGGACGCCGACCTGCGCGAAGCGGTCCGCGGGGCCCGGCTCCTCGACTGGGTCGAGTCGCTGCCCGACCGCTGGGACACCCTGCTCGGCGGGGACGGCTCCGCGATGTCGGGCGGCCAGCGCAGCCGCCTGCTGCTGGCCCGCGCGCTGCTCGCCGACCCGCCCGTGCTCGTCCTGGACGAACCCACCGAGGGGCTCGACCCGGACACCGCGGCCGCTGTGCTCGCCGACATCCTCGACGCCACCCGCGGCCGCACCACGCTCCTTGTCACCCACGAGCGGGCGGGCATCGCCGCCGCCGACCGCGTCGTGACCCTGCCGGACGGCGGCCCCTGCCCGGCCCGCGACACCGAGCCGATTTGCCAGTAATCCAAAGGATGTACCGGAATGTCGTCCTCGGCGGCGATTCACCGCCGGGGACGGCCTCCCAGCATGGAAGGAGACCCCAAGGAGATCCAAGGAGATCCCGGACGAAGGCGGTGCCACCATGCTGCACGACGGACATCAGCGCACGCACGACGGGCTACACCCCGCCCACCACACACTCGACCCTCTGCTCGACGAACTGGCGCGCCTCTCCGAGCTGCCCCTTGAGCGCGGCGAGACCCTGCCCGCCCGCGCCTACACCGACGAGGACTTCCACCGGCTGGAGCACGAACGTGTCTTCCGCGGCGACTGGCTGTGCGTCGGCCACGTCGCTCAGGTCGCCCGGCCCGGTGACTACCTGCGCACCGACGCGGCCGGTGAGCCGCTGGTCATCACGCGCGACGAGGACGGCGGGCTGCACGCGCTGTCCCGGGTGTGCAGGCACCGCTTCATGGACGTCCTGCCGCCCGAGACGACCCCCGAGCAGGGCTCCTTGCGGCGCCTCACATGTCCGTACCACACCTGGACGTACCGGCTGAACGGCGAGTACGTAGGACAGTTGGCCGGTGCCCCGATGATGGGCAAGGTCGACTTCGACCGCGCGGCGTGCCGACTGCCCCAACGCCGCCTGGAGGTCTGGAACGGGCTGCTCATGGTCTGCGCCGACCCCGATGTGCCGCCGTTGGCGCCGCAGTTGACGGAGCTGGGCGACCGGCTCGCGCCGTACGGCGTCGCGGACCTGGTGGTCGCGTACACGGACCGGTGGGACGGTGTGCCCGCGAACTGGAAGGTGGCCTTCGAGAACGGCTCGGAGAACTACCACCACATGGGAACGCACGCCGGCACGCTCGACACCCTCGTCCCCGGCAAGGACACCGTCGTCGACGAGAGCGACGGACGCTGGTTCAGCATGTACACCCCGTTCGCGGCCGAAGCGGGGGCCGCGCGGGCGGAAGGGGACGCGCCCGTGGTCGGCACGCTCATTCCCGGGCTCGGCGCGCGGCAGCTGTCCGGCATGACGGTCGCGGGGGTCTTCCCGAATCTGGTGATGGCCCTGCTGCCCGACAGCGTCACGTTCGTGCGCTGGGTGCCGACGGGCCCGGTCACGCACGACGCGCTCGTGACGGTGCTGGTCCCGGCGCAGGCCGAGCGGCGGCCGGACTTCGACGCGTACGTGGCGGCGTCGCGGCGGCAGTTCGAGGTGATCCAGAACGAGGACCTGGTCGCCGTGCGGGGTGTCCAGCGCGGCCTGGCCACCGGTCCCGCCCCGTCGGGCGGGCGCTTCTCCCACCTGGAGCGTCCCCTGTGGCAGTTCCAGCGGTATCTGGCCGACCGCCTCACCGTACGGAGCGAGGTCGCTGACACGGCCTAGAACCACGGGGTACGTGGTACTCGTGCGATACGCCATCGAGGAGGCCAGCACCGTATGAACGACCGTACCCCCTCCGCCTGCGGCCGGCCCGGCCCCGCCGATCGGCCCACCGTGGCCGACCGGGCCTGGCTGGCCGTCGCCTGCCGGCTCGCCGAGCAGTGCCCGCCCTCGGACAGCGCGTTCAGCGT
This sequence comes from Streptomyces sp. NPDC003032, assembly GCF_053591415.1. NCBI lineage: Bacteria > Bacillati > Actinomycetota > Actinomycetes > Kitasatosporales > Streptomycetaceae > Streptomyces > Streptomyces sp. NPDC003032. Next base: position 202,153 of record NZ_JBSFTT010000015.1, read on the forward strand.
GGGAGCGGTCGTCATCGCCGATGACGGCACCGAGCTGGCCCGCGCCCACTCCCGCGAGACGGGCGCGGACGACCATGCCGAGGAGAGCGCCCTCGCCAAGATCGACGCCGACGATCCGCGCCTCTCCGAGGCGACGCTGTACAGCTCCCTGGAACCGTGCGGGAAGCGCGCTTCGCGGGCCCGCCCCTGCGCCCAGTTGATCAGCGAGGCCGGGCTCCGGCGCGTGGTCACGGCCTGGCGCGAGCCCGGCACCTTCGTGAGCGACGCGCGGAGCACGGAGCATCTGGAGGCGGCCGGCGTCACCGTCCTCGAACTGCCCGAGTACGCCGACGCGGCGAAGTCGCCCAACGCCCACCTGCTGTAGCCCGCGCGGGCACGGTCACGTCCGCGGGCCGCGCCTCACGCCTGGTACTCGGTGAGATCGATGGCGTGCACGTGCAGCGCGTGTCCGTACACCGGGTGCACCGTCTCGCGCTCCAGCACCATGCCGAGCTTGCGGATGACGTTCTCGGAGGCGCTGTCGCCCAGCCGGCTGAAGCTGACGACCCGGTCGAGCCCCCGGTCCTGGAGCGCGAACTCCAGCGTGGCCTGGGCGGCTTCGGACGCGTACCCCTGACCCCAGAACTGGGAGCCGAACCGCCAGCTGATGGCCGCGTCGGAGCCGGCGTCCGGCAGGAAGTCGGGGTAGGACAGCCCGGTGAAACCGGCCAGTTCGCCGGAGGCCAGGAGCTCGACGGCGAAGAGGCCGAGCCCCTCGTCGTCCCACTCCTCCTCCCACCGCTCGATGGCCTCCGCGGTCTCCTCCAGATCGCGCACCCGGCCGTCGTCGACCCACTCCATGACCCGCGGGTCCGCGTTGATGTCCGCCATCGGCGCGAGGTCGTCGTCGTGCCAGCGGCGGAGGAGGAGGCGGGGCGTGCGGATCTCGGTCATGGCCCCATCCTGCCCAAGGGGAGGGCGTCACCGTTAATCGGTGCTTCTCCCGACCCCGCCTCCGGTGACGTCCTCAGCGTCGCGGACGCCCCGCCGGTGTGCCGACGTACGCCGCGAGGTGCTCGCCGGTGACGGTGGAGCGGGCCGCGATGAGGTCGGCGGGGGTGCCTTCGAAGACGATGCGGCCGCCGTCGTGGCCGGCGCCGGGGCCGAGGTCGATGATCCAGTCGGCGTGTGCCATGACCGCCTGGTGGTGCTCGACGACGATGACCGACTTGCCGGAGTCCACGAGCCGGTCGAGGAGGCCGAGCAGCTGCTCGACGTCGGCGAGGTGGAGGCCGGTGGTCGGCTCGTCGAGGAGGTAGACGCCGCCCTTCTCCCCCATGTGCGTCGCCAGCTTGAGCCGCTGCCGCTCACCGCCGGACAGCGTGGTGAGCGGCTGGCCCAGGGTGAGGTAGCCGAGCCCGACGTCGGCCAGCCGTTCGAGGATCTTGTGCGCCGCGGGCGTACGCGCCTCGCCCGCGCCGAAGAACTCCTCGGCCTCGGTCACGGACATCGCGAGCACCTCGCTGATGTCGCGCCCGCCGAGGTGGTACTCCAGGACGGAGGGCTGGAACCGCTTGCCCTCGCAGTCCTCGCACAGGGTGGCGACTCCGGCCATCATCGCCAGGTCCATGTAGATGACACCGGCGCCGTTGCAGGTGGGGCAGGCGCCCTCGGAGTTGGCGCTGAACAGCGCCGGCTTGACGCCGTTGGCCTTCGCGAACGCCTTGCGGATCGGATCGAGCAGTCCGGTGTACGTCGCCGGGTTGCTGCGCCTGGAGCCCTTGATGGCGGTCTGGTCGACCGACACCACGCCCGCGTCGGCCGGGATCGAGCCGTGCAGGAGGGAGCTCTTGCCGGAACCGGCGACGCCGGTGACGACGCAGAGCACGCCGAGCGGGACGTCGACCGCGACGTCGCGCAGGTTGTTCGCCGTGGCCCCGCGGATCTCCAGCTTGCCGGTGGGTGTCCGCACCGCCTCCTTGAGCGCGGCCCGGTCGTCGAGGTGGCGGCCGGTGACGGTGTCACTGGCCCGCAGCGCCTCCACGGTGCCCTCGAAGCAGACGGTGCCGCCCGCCGTACCGGCGCCGGGGCCGAGGTCGACGATGTGGTCGGCGATCGCGATCGTCTCCGGCTTGTGCTCCACGACGAGCACCGTGTTGCCCTTGTCCCGCAGCCGCAGCAGCAGGTTGTTCATCCGCTCGATGTCATGGGGGTGCAGGCCGATGGTGGGCTCGTCGAAGACGTACGTGACGTCGGTGAGCGAGGAGCCGAGGTGGCGGATCATCTTGACGCGCTGCGCCTCACCGCCGGAGAGCGTGCCTGCCGGTCGGTCGAGCGCGAGGTAGCCGAGGCCGATCTCGACGAACGAGTCGAGGGTCTGCTGCAACGCGGTGAGCAGCGGTGCCACCGACGGCTCGGCGAGGCCGCGGACCCACTTGGCGAGGTCCCTGATCTCCATGGCGCAGGCGTCGGCGATGGAGATCTTGTCGATCTTCGAGGACCGGGCGCCCTCGCTGAGCCGGGTGCCGTCGCACTCGGGGCAGACGGTGAAGGTGACCGCGCGCTCCACGAACGCCCTGATGTGCGGCTGCATCGCCTCCTTGTCCTTGGACAGGAACGATTTCTGGATCTTGGGGATCAGTCCCTCATAGGTGAGGTTGACGCCGTTGACCTTGACCTTGGTCGGCTCGCCGTAGAGGAAGTCCCGCATCTCCTTCTTGGTGAAGCGGGAGATCGGCTTGTCGGGGTCGAGGAAGCCGGACTGGGCGTAGACCCCGACGGTCCAGACGTTGTCCGACTTCCAGCCCGGGATGGTGAAGGCGCCTTCGGAGAGCGACTTGGAGTCGTCGTAGAGCTGGGTGAGGTCGATGTCGGAGACCCTGCCCCGGCCCTCGCAGCGCGTGCACATGCCGCCGACGCGGTTGAAGGTCGCCTTGACGGTCTTCGTCTTGGCGTCGCCGCGCTCCACGGTGATGCCGCCGCTCGCCCGGACCGACGCGGTGTTGAAGGAGTACGCGCCGGGCGGGCCGATGTGCGGCTCGCCGAGCCGGCTGAAGAGGATGCGGAGCATCGCGTTGGCGTCGGTGGCGGTGCCGACCGTGGAGCGCGGGTCGGCGCCCATCCGCTGCTGGTCGACGGTGATCACGGTGGTCAGCCCGTCGAGTACGTCGACGTCGGGCCGCGCCGGCGTCGGCATGAAGCCCTGCACGAAGGCGCTGTACGTCTCGTTGATCATCCGCTGCGACTCGGCGGCGATCGTGTTGAACACCAGGGAGCTCTTGCCCGAGCCGGAGACGCCGGTGAACACCGTCAGGCGGCGCTTCGGGATCTCGATGCTGATGTCCTTGAGGTTGTTCTCGCGCGCGCCGTGCACGCGGATCAGGTCGTGGCTGTCGGCGGGGTGCGACGCGGGCGGCTGTGGGTCCGTACTCGGGGCCTTGCTCATCGTGTCGTGTCTCCATGTTCGGGGCGGGGCCGTCTTCGCGGGCTCCGTCGGCGCCGCCCGGCTCGATCATCCGGTCGGCTTCGAGCGTCCGGAGCGTCAGACTAACCAGTGGCCGCCGCACGTCAGTTCGCGTTCGGACATCTCGTTCACCGATCGATGAGCGCGAGGACGTCGCCGTCGCCGTCGGCGTCGGCGTCGAGCTGGTGCATGGCGGTCACGCTAGCCGTGGCTCGCCGACCGCGCTTCTCCATTTCTGCTCTCTGTTTCTGCTCCCTGTTTCTGCTCTCTGTGCGAAGACGCCTCACCTCTGCGGGGACGCCGCAGGGCCCGGGCGGCAACTCGCCCGGGCCCTGGCGGTCTTCCGCACGTCCGGCCTATCCGAACTGGCCGACCTGGTAGTCGCCGGCGGGCTGCTGGACCATGACGTTCAGGCGGTTGAAGGCGTTGATGAGGGCGATCAGCGAGACCAGCGCGGTGAGCTGCTCCTCGTCGTGGTGCTTGGCCGCGTCGGCCCAGGCCTGGTCCGTGACGCCACCGGCCGCGTCCGCGATGCGGGTGCCCTGCTCCGCCAGTTCCAGGGCGGCCCGCTCGGCCTCGGTGAAGACCTTCGCCTCCCGCCATGCCGCGATCATGTTGAGACGGAGCGAGGACTCGCCCTCGGCGGCCGCTTCCTTGGTGTGCATGTCGAGGCAGAATCCGCAGCCGTTGATCTGGCTGGCGCGGATCTTCACCAGCTCCTGCGTGGCGGTCGGCAGCGTCGAGTCCGAGAGCGCCTTTGAGGCCGAGGTGAGGTGCTTCAGGGCCTTGCCGGCGATCGGGCTGGTGAAGAAGTTCAAGCGTGCGTCCATGGTGTGCGCTCCTCTGCCGTTGTCGATGGCTACACACCACTGACGGACCGACCGGCCAAGGATGTGACAACCGCCGATGTGACGCATGTCTCCCTGTCCGTCCTCGCGACCACACCCTCAAGGCCGTCCCCTCGCCGCTACTCTGCGCGCCATGATCGACACACCCACCGGCCTTGACGACACCGAGGTGGCGACAGCCGCGGCCCGCGCCGGCGCGGCCGTGGTGCGCGACCTGTACGGCCGCCGACTGGCCCGTATCGACAAGGGCGCCGGGGACTTCGCCACGGCCGCCGACGTGGCGGCCGAGAAGGCGATCCTCGGCGTCCTCCGTGCCGCGCGCCCCGCGGACGGGGTGCTCGGTGAGGAGGGCGGGCAGCGGGGCGCGGCGGACGTCGCACGCCAGTGGCTGATCGACCCCCTGTGCGGCACGCTGAACTACGCCGTCGGCACCATGCTGGTGGCCGTCAATGTGGCGCTGCGCGACGGCGCGGCGGCGGTGGCGGACCCCTTCAGCGGCGAGGTCTTCTGCACCGACGGCGAGTCCGCCTACGTACGAGGTGAAGAGGGCGCCGCACGGCTGACGCCCTCGTCCGCCGGCCGGCTGGTGGACGTCAACCTGGACCCGCCGTTTCCGAGCGCGCCAGGGTTCCGGGCAGTGGACCTGCTCGCCCACCCGGGGTTCGTCGAGCGCTACCGCCCGCGGGTCGTGTCCTCGACGCTGGCGCTGGCCTGGGTCGCGTCCGGCAAGCGCGCCGCGTACGTCACCGACGGCGGAGACCTGTCGCGGAGCGTGCACTTCGCCGCGGGCATCGCGCTCTGCCGGGCAGCGGGATGCGTGGTCACCGGGGTCGACGGCGTCCCCATCGGCCGGGGAAGCCGGGGAAGCCGGGGAGGCCAGGGAGGTCGCGGGCTTGTGGCGGCCGCGGACGCCGAGACCCACGAGCTGCTGATGTCGATGATCCGCGATCGGCCCCGGAACAGGGACAGCGCGGCCACAGGGGAGTCGGACGACGAGGCAGAATGCTCCCGGGGCTAGTTCTGTTGGGGGATGTGGTACGCAGCACGCACCGCAGGAGGCGGACCACGACCGGCACGGCCAGCACAGCCGACGCGCCCCGGTACCGAGATCGCGCCGCGTCCCCCGGACGGCGTCGAGGAGGTGCCGACCACCGGCTGGCGGAGCTCGGCGACGACGGCAGCAACGACCTGATCGTCTCGGAGGTGATCCGCGGTCACTCGCTGGTGAGCAGACCCGTGCGCAGCTCGGCCAGGGTCCGGGAGAGCAGCCGTGACACGTGCATCTGCGAGATGCCGAGGGCGGCGCCGATCTCGGACTGCGTCATCTCCTGGCCGAAGCGCATCTCGATGATGCGCCGCTCGCGCTCGCCGAGTTCCGCCAGGAGCGGTGCCAGGGCGTGGAGGTGCTCGAAGACGTCCATGGCGGGGTCCGGGGCGCCCATGACGTCGGCGAGCGAGCGGCCGCTCTTGTACGTCTCTCCCTCGTCGGCCGGACCGTGCGGGGCGTCCAGGGACCCGGCCGCGTAGCCGTTGGCGGCCATGACCGCCTCCAGCGCCTGCTCCTCGGTCACCTCCAGGTCGGCCGCCAGCTCCTTGACGGTGGGCTCGCGGCCGAGCGCGCAGGACAGCCGCTCCTGGGACCGGGACAGCTCGGAGCGCAGCTCCTGCAGTCTGCGCGGGACGTGCACGGCCCAGCTGGTGTCGCGGAAGTAGCGCTTGATCTCGCCGAGGATGCAGGGCACCGCGAACGAGACGAACTCGAACCCGCGGCTCGCGTCGAACCGGTCGATCGCCTTGATGAGGCCCACGGTCCCGACCTGCACGATGTCCTCCAGCTGGCCGTTGCCGCGGTTGCGGAACCGGCCCGCCACGTAGTGCACCAGCGAGAGGTTCATCTCGATGAGGGTGTTGCGCGTGTACGCGTGGTCGGGCGACCCCTCCTCCAGCGTCGCGAGCCGGTCGAAGAAGAGCCTCGACAGCTCCCGCGCGTCCTCCGGCGCCACCTGGTGGGCTTCCTCGATCAGCGGGAGCGGGGCGGCTGCTCCCTCTCCGCCCTTTATCTCCTCGGTCGGATCGGTGGTCTGTTCCGGGTCGATCGTTCGTACGAGCATGGTCGGTTTCCCTGTGAGTCGTGACGTGTGCGGTTCGGCTGACGTGTGCGTTCAGCTCGCGAGGACCGCGAAGGGGACGCCCTCGCGGTCCCCCAGCACGGCCTCCCGCCGGGTGCCGGTCCCGTGGGGTGGTGCGATGACGCGTCCGCCCCGGCGCACGGCCTCGGCGGCGGCCGCGTCGACGTCCGCCACGCGGAACGACGTGTGCCAGCGGTACCGGCCCTTGGTGCCGGGCGCCGCTCCCTGCGTGAGCGCGGCGATCGCGCGCGTTCCGTCCCGCACCACGATCCGGTCGTGGACGTACTCCACGGTGCTGCTTTCGGCGGGCCTGCCCGCCCAGTCGAGTACGCCGCCGTAGAAGAGGGCCGCTGCGAAGATGTCCTGGGTGTGCAGTTCGAGGCGGGCGACGGGGCCGTCCCCGACCGTCCAGCGGCTGTCGGGGGCCTGGCGGCGCAGTCCGAACACGGCCCCCTCGGGCCCCGCCGCCACCGCGGCGCGCCCGGCGGGGGTGGACAGCGGTCCGACGGCCACGGTGGCGCCCTGGTCGCGGAGCCGGCCCACCGCGCCGTCCACGTCGTCGACGGCGAAGTACGGCGTCCAGCCGGCGTGGGCTCCCGGTTCGCAGGAGGTCCGGCAGATGGTCCCCACCGGCGCCCCGGCCTTCAGCATGAGGGAGCGCGGCCTGCCCGGCGGGCCGAGCAGCGGCACGCGGCACCAGCCGAGGACGCGGCCGTAGAACTCCTCGGCGGCCCGGACGTCCCGCGCGGCCAGGCTCAGCCAGCAGGGCGCGCCGCGCGCCTCCCGCGGGACGTCCGACGGCAACCTCCCGCCGGGCGCACCGGAGCGCCGCTCGCCGGGCCCCGGCACGTCGGGCCGCCACTCGTCGTGCTCGGCGGGAGCCGGCCACTGCCCGCCCGGCCTGACGAGGCGGAGCCGCCTGGGCGCCCGCGACGGCCCGGCACCGGCCCACGCGGGCGGCCGCGTCTCCCGGTCGTCCCGGTCCGCCGCGTACCGGGTCGACCCGTCTCCGTCGGCCTTCCACCCGCTCCCCTTGTTCACCCCGATGTCCCTTCGCACAGCCTTCTCCTCAGCCGCCGGTTCCTGCGGTCTGTCGTGTGATTCCGCAATCGGAACGCCGCATACCGGGACCTTCCTCACTCGCCCGGGGGACCAAGGTCACGGGGGCGGGCTCTCCGTTCGTCCTCTCAACGCGGGCGGGATCCGGGGCCCGATGTGAGACTGCCTGTGAGGTGGTGATCACAGATGACGAGCCAGCCCAGGGCGCCCGGTCCCGGTGAGCAGCTGCTCGAACAGCTGCTCGCCGCGGCGCATGCGGCGACCCCGGTGGAGCTTCCCGGCCTGGTGCAGCGGTTCGCCGACGCCGCCGGGCTCGACCGGATCGACGTATATCTGGTGGACCTCCAGCAGCGGTATCTGGTGCCGCTGACCGAGGGGCCGCCCGCCCTCGGCGTGGACAGCTCCGTGGCCGGTTCGGCCTACCGGGCCCACGCGCTGCGCGTCGAGGAGCTGCCCCAGGGCCGGATCACCACCTGGCTGCCGCTGATCGACGGTGTCGAGCGGCTCGGCGTCATCGGTGCCACGTCCGCGGTCATCGACGGGGCGCTGCTGCGGCGCTGCCGAACGCTCGCCTCGATCCTGGCCATGGTGATCACCTCGAAGCGCGCCTACAGCGACACCTTCGCCCGCCGGACGCGGACCCAGACCATGCATCTGCCCGCCGAGATGCTCCGGGCCTTCATGCCGCCCAGGACGATCGGCAACTCCGATGTCATCTCGACCGCTGTCCTCGAACCGGCGTACGACATCGGCGGTGATGTCTTCGACCACTCCCTGACGCACTCCACCCTGCACGTGACGATCCTCGACGCCATGGGCCACAATCTCGCGTCCGGCCTGACGACCGCCGTGGCCATGGCGGGCTGCCGCAACGCCCGCCGGGCGGAGATCGACCTGCCCGAGCTCGTCGACACGGTCCAGGACGCGCTCGCCCGGTGGCTGCCCGAGCAGTTCTGCACGGGGATCCTCGCCCAGCTGGACCTGGCGGGAGGGGTCCTGCGGTGGTGCAACTGCGGTCACCCACCGCCCCTGCTGATCCGGGACCACCGCGTGCTCGACCGTGCGCTCGAGCGGCCGGCCCAGGCTCCCCTGGGGACGCCCGCTCTGCTCGCGCGCGAACCGTGGGAGGTGCACGAGGAGGCGCTCCAGCCGGGTGACCGCGTCCTGATGTACACCGACGGCGTCACCGAGCTGCGGACCGGGAGCGGCCAGTTCGGCCTTGAGCGGTTCACCGACAGCATCATCCGGGCCACGGCCGCGGGCGAATCCGCTCCGGAGGCGCTGCGTCAGCTCATCCACTCCATCATCGACCGGCAGGACAACCAGCTGCAGGACGACGCGACGCTGCTGCTCCTCGAATGGCGGCCGCCGGGGACGCGGTGACCCGGCGATGGGCCGACAGGGTGGATCGGCCTCGGCCGAGGCCGATCCCCTCGCATGTCATTCCACACACATTGGGATTATTTGCCTTAATTACTGCGGTCCCCGTACCTCTGGCTCCCCTGGAGATCGCATGAACCCTGCCCTGACGCGTGCCGTCACCCTCAGCGCCGGCCTGCTGCTGTGCGCCGCCCCGCTCACCGTCGCCAACGCGCTCGCCTCCGACGACCCGGACTCGCGCCGCCAGGCGGCACAGCGGCCCACGCTCACCGCGAAGGCAACGGTGAAGTCCGCCAAGGCCTGGCACCAGTTCCGCGTCCAAGGGGCCTCCAAGCGGCTGCCCGCCGGGACCCCCGTGACGTTGCAGCAGCTTCAGCACAAGCGGTGGGTCTCCCTGCCGATCCGCATGAACACCAACCGCAACCACACGTACAACGTCCGCGTCAAGCTCGGCTTCACGGGCCCCAACAAGATTCGCATCGTCGGCGGCGGCGCCGTCTCCAAGCCCGTCGACGTCACGATCCGCTGACATACGCGCGCGGATCAGGACGACGTCCGCCTGCCGTCACTCCGGGCGCAGCCAGACCGTGGCCATCGGCGGCAGGGTGACGCGCAGGCGGGCCGGGCGGCCGTGGGCCGGCTCGGGCTCGGGCTTCAGCGGGTCCGGGTTGCCGACGTCCCCGCCGCCGTAGCGTGCCGCGTCGGTGTTGAGGACCTCCACCCAGGCGGGGGGCTCCTCCGGGACGCCGAGCGGGTAGTCGTGGCGGATCACCGGCGAGAAGTTGCAGACCGCCAGGAGCGGGGTGCCGTCCGCGGCGTGGCGGAGGAACGCCAGGACGTTGTCCTGGGCCGCGTCCGTCACGATCCAGGAGAAGCCGGCCGGTTCGGTGTCCCGCTCCCAGAGGGCGGGAGCGGCTCGGTACTGGTGGTTGAGGTCCCGCACGAGGCGCAGTACGCCCTCGTGGTCCGGCCGCGCCGGGTAGGCCGGGTCCAGGAGCCCCCAGTCCAGGCCGCTCTCCTGCGACCATTCGGCGCCCTGCGCGAACTCCTGCCCCATGAAGAGGAGTTGCTTGCCGGGGTGGGCCCACATGAAGCCCAGATAGGCGCGGTGGTTGGCGCGCCGCTGCCACCAGTCGCCGGGCATCTTGGAGACCAGCGACTGCTTCCCGTGGACGACCTCGTCGTGCGAGAGAGGCAGGACGTAGTTCTCGCTGTACGCGTACACCATCGCGAACGTCATCTCGTTGTGGTGGTACTCGCGGTGCACCGGGTCGCGGCTGATGTACTCCAGGGAGTCGTGCGACCAGCCCATGTTCCACTTCAGCCCGAAGCCGAGACCACCGAAGCCGCCGGGTCCGGTGTGGTGGGTGGGCCGCGTCACGCCGTCCCAGGCCGTGGACTCCTCGGCGATGGTGACGACGCCGGGACTGCGGCGGTAGACGGTCGCGTTCATCTCCTGGAGGAACGTCACCGCGTCGAGGTTCTCGCGGCCGCCGGACTCGTTGGACGCCCACTGTCCGTCCTCGCGCGAGTAGTCGAGGTAGAGCATCGAGGCCACGGCGTCGACGCGCAGCCCGTCGACGTGGAACTCCTCACACCAGTAATTCGCGTTGGCGACAAGGAAGTTACGCACTTCCTTGCGGCCGTAGTCGAAGGTGAGGGTGCCCCAGTCGGGGTGTTCGGCGCGCCGCGGGTCCCCCGGTTCGTACAGGTGCTCTCCGTCGAACGCCGCCAGCGCCCAGTCGTCCTTGGGGAAGTGGGCGGGCACCCAGTCCAGGATCACGCCGATACCCGCCTGGTGCAGCGTGTCGACCAGGTGGCGGAAGTCGTCGGGCGTGCCCATGCGGGATGTCGGGGCGTAGAACCCGGTGACCTGGTAGCCCCACGAACCGCTGAAGGGGTACTCGGCCACCGGCATGAACTCCACATGGGTGAAGCCCGCTTCCGTGACGTAGGCCGTGAGCCGGTCCGCGAGCTGACGGTAGGTCAGACCGGGTCGCCAGGACGCCAGATGGACTTCGTACACCGAGAACGGGGACTGGCACACGGGGCGGTCGGCGCGGTGCGCCATCCACGCGTCGTCCCCCCACACGTACGACGACTGCGTGACGACGGAGGCGGTGGCCGGCGGCACCTCGGCGCGGCGCGCCATCGGATCAGCGCGCACGGTGTGCGTGCCGTCGGGGCGGGTGATGTCGAATTTGTAGAGGGCCCCCACGTCCATCCCGGGCAGGAACAGCTCCCACACGCCGGTCGAGCCGAGCGAGCGCATCGGATGGGCGGCTCCGTTCCAGTGGCAGAAGTCGCCGCAGACCCGCACTCCCCTCGCGTTGGGCGCCCACACCGTGAAGCGGGTGCCTCGCACACCCTGGTGGGTCATCGGGTGCGCCCCCAGCGCCTTCCACAACTCCTCGTGCCGGCCCTCACCGATCAGATGCAGGTCGAGTTCGCCGAGGGCGGGCAGGAAGCGGTACGGGTCCTCGTACTCGATGTCGTGACCGTCGTACGTCACGCGCAGCCGGTACTCGGGGATCGCGTCGAGCCCCAGCACCGCGGAGAACAGGCCGTCGCCCGTGTCGTTCAGCCGCACCGTCCGCTCTTCGGTGACGAGCGTCACCGCCTCGGCGTACGGGCGCAGGACCCGGAAGGCGATGCCGCCGGGCACCGGGTGCGCGCCGAGCACGGCGTGCGGGTCGTGGTGGGTGCCCGCCAGGAGCCGCTGCCGGTCCTGCGCGTCGAGGGACGCCTCGGGGACGGGGGCGCGGCCGGTTTCCGCGGCGCGCGGGGGAGCCTGCGTTGCGGTGGCTGTTGTTTCCACGGTCTCAGCTCTCCTCTGCGAGGCGGGCGATCGCCGCCATGGGGACAGGTAGCCAGTCCGGACGGTGCCTGGCCTCGTACAGCGCTTCGTACACCGCCCGGTCCGTCTCGTAGGCCCGCAGCAGCTCGGCCTCCGCGCGCGGATCCCAGGTCGACTCGGCGGCGTACCCGGCGCAGTAGGCCTCCCGGCACCGCCGCACCCACCGGGGCCGCCAGGGGCGCCGGGTGTGGGCCGCGTAGTCGAAGGAGCGCAGCATGCCCGCGATATCGCGTATGGGCGCCTGGGCCCGTCGGCGTTCGTCGAGCGGCCGGGCCGGTTCGCCCTCGAAGTCGATGATGAACCACCGGTCCCCCGCCCGGAGCACCTGACCGAGGTGCAGGTCGCCGTGGACACGCTGGGCCTCGCGGCCCGGACCGCGCCCCGCGACGGCGCCGTACGCGGTCTTCAGCCGGGACACGTAAGGGACGAGCGCCGTCATCTGAAGGGCCGCGGATTCCAGCCGCCCGGTCATGGCGGCGGCCAGCGGGCTGCCGCCGTACGGGTCGGGGGGCTCGGACCCGAAGGCCTGGGCCAGCGCCAGGTGCACCTCGGCGGTGGCGCGCCCCAGTTCGTAGGACTCGTCGGTGAAGTCCTCGCCCAGGGCGAGGGAGCGCAGCGCCAGGGTCCAGCCGTCGGTCGCCTCGGGCAGGAACGGCTGGAGCACGCCGAGCGTCGCCTTGCGCGGCTCGGTGGTCCAGAACCAGGCCACGGGGGCGGGCACCCGGGCGCAGCCCCGGCCGGCCAGGGCCCACGGCACCTCCAGGTCCGGGTTGATGCCGTACTGGACGCGTCGGAACAGCTTCAGGATGAAGGAATCTCCGTACACCAGCGAAGTATTGGACTGCTCCCCGCCGAGCAGCCGGGGTGGGAGGCCCGCGGGCACCACGGTCCGCGCGTCCCGTTCGAAGCGCAGGGGGCCCGTCTCGCCGGGGACCCGCAGGCGTTCGAGGAGGAGCCCCGCCGACCAGGGGTCCAGGAGGGCGTCGTACACGGTGAGGCCCTCCAGGGGGCCCGCGTCGGGCCGGCCGACGATCGCGTGGTGGAGCCGGAGAGGTACGTGTTCGCGGACGCCGAGGAGGAGTTGGTAGCAGTCCTCGGGCGGCCCGACGGGTCCCGTACGGATCAGCAGGTGCAGGCACCCGGGGTGCAGTTCGGTCATGGACAGCACGGCCAGATCAGTGACGGGGCGGCCCTTGCCCGCGAACCAGCGCTGCTCGGGCAGCCATCCACGGAGTATCCCGGCCAACGAGGTCAGCAGCTGTGGAGGGCTGAGGCTGCCGGGCGACTGCGATGCGGTCTTCAGCATGCGACACACGTCCCTTCAAAAGTGCACCGCGGGTGCGGGCGGACGTCGTGGCTGTTCGGTCAGCCGGAACCAGTAGAAGCCGTGGCCCGCCAGTGTGAGGAGGTAGGGCAGTTCACCGATGGCCGGGAAGCGGACCCCGCCGATCAGCTCCACCGGGTGGCGGCCGTCGAAAGCCCGCAGACGCAGCTCGGTCGGCTGGGCGAAGCGGGAGAAGTTGTGCACGCACAGGACCAGGTCGTCCCCGCGCTCGCGGAGGAAGGCGAGGACGGCGGGGTTGGAGGAGGGGAGTTCGGTGTAGGTGCCGAGGCCGAAGGCGGGGTTCTGTTTGCGGATCTCGATCATCCT